>NZ_JALAAD010000002.1 GCF_022984075.1 Synechococcus sp. C9
GTAGATGCGCCGATCCCCATCAGTTGAACTTCATCCATGACCCACAGGACATCGTTATTGAGTTGGGCGTATTGAATAGGCCAGCGATAGCGGCTCATGGCATAGCCCCGATTGAGTGCCCGACTCACCAATTGGTCTTGGGTGCCAATAATAATGGCTGGTTTCTCGGGTTCCAAATCCCAGTTTTTAGCGACTGCGCCGCCCATCAGCAACTCTAAATTGACCTCGTTGCCGAGGTTGAGGCGTTCCAGCCATACCTTTGCTTCCTCATACGCTTGTTCAACCAACGTGCGGGTCGGCAAACAGTAGATCAAACGCAGGGGAGTTTTACAGCGAATATCTGGGGACGCATAGAACCGCCGCCAGAGCCAGCCGAGCACCACGGTGGCAAATTTCCCGAGACCGGTTAGGACGGCGATAAGAATCGGCAGAGCAGGCATTTCAGCGAACTGCTTTTGATGAGCAAACGGCTCGTGGCCCGTGGCGGTCTGAAAAAAGCTCCTAAAATCGGCGTAAAACATAGTCATCCGGGGTACAGGTTGGTTTGGTGGAGAGGGATTGGGGGGGACAAAGCCCCCCCAGGAGTCGCCTAGAAAACAGCCTTAAGCGGCGGAATTCAACCCAACGAGTTCAAAAAAGGTGTTTAACCAATGATCCCACTCCTTGCGGTAGGGTTGCAGATCCTCCTCCTTGGACAGAATCAGTAGATCGCCAGATCCGTTGCCATAGGCACAGGCAATGGCGACCCCAACCAACAACGGAACCTGATCCCGAAATCTCCGCACCAACACTTCCCAAATCTCAAAATGCGTAACCATAGTTCACCTTAAATAGATGTTCAGATACATACTAACTTAAAACTCGACTCTAGGTTGGGCGGAAAACCGAACCCGTTCTAAGGGGAGACCGAGGGCGGTGGCGTAACGGGCATTCCCCATAAGAAGCAGAAATAATGCCCCCCCCCTTGGGGGGCTGGGCAACCAACTCACCACCACCCACTGTTGCACCCTAACTGGTTAGCTGAGCCTTCCAGTCCTTGATAATCTGTTCCAGGTATTTAAGGACTTCCGCCAGACTCTGACGGAAGGGACGGGGCAGGGATAACAAGGCTAGCCGTCTGGCAGAGTCCAGGAGTTGGGTTTGAGCCTGCTGTTGGAGCACCTGATCGATCCCTATTGGTAGCTCAATGCTCCTGGTAATCACTGGGTTGCAGACGGGTTCCAGCTCTTCCGGTGGTTCGTACTCGTAGGGGTCTTCCTCATAGAGGCAGGACTCCCTGCTACTCATGCCATGCTCTTCGACTAAAATCGCCGCCTGATTCCTGAACTCCAGTCGCTGTTCCTCAGACAGCGCCTGTTCATACATTTCCTGCTCGAAACAGGTGAAGCAGGATGCTATGTGTAGGATCGGCTCCGGGTACTGGGTCACCAATCCGTAGCTCAGGTCTAACCCCTTCATCTGTGGGATGGCCGCCTCTACCTTCTCCCTGTCGCTGATGCTCAGCCAGGCAATCACCTTGAAAAAGAGCATACAACGGGTTTCGTTGAGAATCTCCTTGCGTAGGTTGACAAATCGGTTCCACCCGTCTTCTAGGTAGAAGTGCTCAAAGGTGGCACGCAAGGTCTCCATTGCCACCAGAAGCCGATAGAAGAAATCCTGGGCGTGGTCGCCCTCTGCATAGACATGCGTGAGCAGATTTGGGTGATCCAATGGCATGAACAGATACCTTGGTGAGCCGTAGAATTGCCACATCAGCTCGTTTGCTTCTGTCTTTTTTCCTAGGACGTAGTCCAAGGCAATGTCCCGCAGAGTGAGGGGACTTACCCGCCCTGTACAGGGTTTGTATTTCATTTAGGTTTACCCTCCTTGTTAATTTAGGGGTAATCCTCTGTGGATCACCTAAGTTGTAGGTTCACATCTCTGTAGTCTGCCCTTCGTTCCAAACTCTCTATGTCACTTACACTCGCACAGCCGAAAGAAATGCAGGTCGCAGAAAGGCATCAACGCATCTATAGCTAGGTAGGTTAAGGTTGTCGCCTTAAGATTCTGGGAAACCAATGTGGGGCTACGCCCAGCGACCCATATCATGCCAACCTTTGCCTGCTTAGCTATAGTACCAGCAGAAGGGCAACTATATCATTTCTAGCACAGATACATTCGTGGATGCAAGTGCGACCAGGAGTTGTGGCGTGATTTCATTCGACATCCTCAAGCTCCCCACCTGTATGCAGGACTAACCAGGGAATGTGCCCTGCTGGTTGTGCCTGTTCTGCCTAACACCGGGGGGATACATAACCATCCTGCTTGAATATGGCAGAGCATCATCCCCACGAGCGTGGAACGGGGAATAGTCAGATTTTCCATCAGGTTCGCAAAACACGGGGTTCCGGGGGTAGCCCCTAGTGGGGGGGGGACAGCAGGGAAATCTTCCTATGCCCGGCCTGGATAACTGCTCTCGATCACGGGGTTCCTCTGTCCAGGAAGGCTCCGGGGTCGGTACGTATTTTCCTAGACAGAAGGGGACTGACCTACTAGACCACTGGCTAGGTGCCTGCGGACAAACAAGATAAATGTAGGTACAGTCTATTTATCAATTAAAGGATACAAAAAGCCTCCATCATTCTCAAGGCTCAGAATAATTGACTCACGGCAAGTGGGGTTCAACTGTATCCCATAAGCACTTAAAAGACTGTAAGACTTTCTCTCAAGCATTACAAAGATAGCACTACTGATTTTTAGCCATAGCTTAAGCTAACATCTCTAAAATTTTCTCTGGAACTGCACAATTTAAGCTGGCAATGCCTAAAAAGTCTTTGATATTATAGGTCACTAAATAATCAACCTTGGCTCTGGTGGCAAGTGATGCTAATCGAATGTCAAATATTCTTGCAGAAGATACATTATTGCTAACTGCTAATACTAGAGTTTGCTCTAAGTTTTGCGGATCGGGAAATAGTAGATCAAAATAATGATTGAGATAGGTGTCAAATATTAGTTTTTGTGCATCTTGAGGCCTTAAAGCTTTTCCTTTCATTACTACTTGATTTGTAAGCAATCGATAAAGTTCGATTAATTATATTTTGCTCAGCAATAATTCCATGAATTTTATTTTGGAAAACCATTTCAAGTAGTCTTAATGAGGGAATATGATTACTGGAGGCTTGATTGTGAGCATAGGCTAGAACATTAGTATCAAATAAAACTTTAATCAAGCTCATACATATTTTCTCTGCTTAAATACTGTTCATCCATTTCTAGACTAAAAACGGGGAAGGGGTACTTGCCTTCGACTAACACTGTGTCCATGTTGTTGCTTTTATACTTTTCTCTGATGTGATATAAAAAATCTAGCACTTCTTGAATAATTGGCTCTGGGGTTTGCTCGATCTCTTGGATTAGTCTTTCTTTAGCAGTCATCGCTTTTCTCCTTATTCGTTTAGTAACTATAGTAATATCGTATTTCCTGGGGAGTTTGCCATGAATTACGAAGGTTACGGGGAGTTGATTGGAGTCTTGATCGTCGGCACCGTTTTTATTAGTTTCTTTTTGTTACAGTTCATTATCACCTGGGTTTTGCAGGTTCTAGTCGCACTCCTTAAAGCCGCTTATCGAATTATCTTAGCAGTTTGGCGTTAGCTTTTTAGTTGCCGGGAGGGGTCTGCCTGGTGTCAGCACCTGCGCAACTGGGTTCAGATCAACTTTGTAAAAATCTACATCCTTGAAACTGCTACAACAACTATTAAAATTGGATAAAATAACGATTAACTATCAGTACAAAAACATTCAACGAGAAGGTTTATTCTCAAAAGTTCATCACGGACTCATCCCCCGCCAATCCCCGGCGGGGATCATCCCTGACCAGTATTTGGGATGGGCATAATTCGGGCTTCTCAGCATGGTCAATTGGGCTTGCCGCAGGGCTTCCCCTCGCCCTTCCCCTTTGCTCAGCCGCTGGTAATAGTTCACCATCAAGTCCTTGGTGGCGTTGTCATCCACCCGCCACAGGCTCATCACCTGGGACTGCGCCCCGGCTAGGGTAAATGCCCGCCGTAACCCATACACCCCTTCCCCGCTCTGCACGTCCCCTAAACCCGTCTCACAGGCGGACAGCACCACCAACTGGGTGCCCCGCAAGTCCATCCCGGTGATTTCCAAGGCGGTCAATACGCCGTCGTCTCCGCCCCCTTGCCGCACGTTGAACCCGGAAAAGGCTAACCCGGAGCGCACCAACGGGTTCTCACTGGGGAGGTTGCGACTGCCATCTTGGGCTTGGGTGGTGGGGGCAGATTGCAAGAAAAAGCCGTGGGTGGCTAGGTGCAAGATGCGGGGGTTGTTACTGCTTTTCACCACTGCTTCCGTTGCCTGGGTCTGGGTGAATAACCGACTATTGGGTAATAGTTTGGCAATGGTTTCCCCCTCGATGGCGGTGGCGGGCAGGGAACCAAATTTCAGGGTGGCTAAATCTATCGAACGGGGATTGCTCCGGTCGGCACTGGCAATTTGCACGGGATTACTGCCGGGTTTGTCAAAGGTGGGGTTGGCAACAATTAAGGGGGGATTGGCTTTGGGGGGCGTGGTCTGCAAGCGCAGTAAATCCCGCCCGGAAGTCAGGTAGGTAATTAGATAGTTTTCAATGAGATATTGGTTTTTTTCATCCACCAAACCGGCAAAAGCCACCAGGTTGAGTTACCCGTCAGGGGCGATGAGTAGGTGGTTAGCAGTGCTGACGAATTGCCGTACCGGTGCCATGATTTTGGCTGAGAGGGTACGGGCGGCGGCTTGGGCTTCGCTGAGAGGGCGTCTGGGGTCAAGGGTGGCACTGCGATACTGAGCCACCAAGGCATCTATCTCGCTGGCACTGCCCAAATCCGCAAACCGGGGTTCCCCACTGGAAGTCAGGACATACACCGCATAGCGAGGTGCGCCAAAACCTTGACCCTGAGGGGCTTTGGGGTTGAAGGGTTCGTACTGGATAAACTCGACCAAAGCAGCGTTGGCAGGAATAGCTTTTTGGACGGCTTCCAGGGTGACTTTTGGGGTGGTTTGGGCAAAGGCGCTACTGCTCCGGTTGAGTTCCGCTTCAATTTGTTCCGCTTGGGTGTTCAAAAGTTGCAATTGCTGACGTTGCTGGTCGGCGGGGCTGAGTTGTTGCCGTAGCCGGATGAGGGATTGGCTGAGGGTGTCGAGTACCCGTCCTTTGCGTCGTAGAATCGTGGTCAGTGCCAGACGAGCCGATTGGAGGTTGGTCGGAGCAAATTGCAGGTGAAAGGAGATGGCTGTATCAGTTGAGCTGGCAAAAGTCTTGAGGTAAGCACGTTTGTCCGCTTCCGAGCCAATGACCAGATTCTGTGCTAGGTTAATGTCTCCGATGTCTAACGTCCGCACCAAACGGGTTAAGGCTGGTTCCGTTTGATTTTGGCTCCAATACAACCCCGCCAAGTTGTTGAGGGATGTAGCCACATCCGGGTGGTTGGCACCCAGGGCTTGTTCCCAAATCGCCAAACTGCGCTGAAATGACTCCAGAGCTTGAGCATATTGAGCTTTTTGGGATTGCTCAATTCACAATTGATTCAGCCGGTCGGCTTCTTGCAGCACTCCAGACTGAGCTAGTACCGGCAGGGACGGATATACACCTACCGACACTCCGACTATTACACTCGCCGCCAACGCCCATCCCGCAAGATGCCTACTATTCATCGTTCGCTGTTCCTTGCTGACTTGCCCCTATTCTAAACCCGCAGTTCCGAGACCCAAAGTGAGCGGCATTACCTCAGTTCACCCGCCTAGCGCAACCCCTCTATTTACCGGGTAAATAAAGCTGAGGGGCTTAACCTCGGATTAATCAAACCTGAGTTCAAATTACAGGTAGATTTTTAGTATTGCCATCACGTATCATATCTCTGTCCACCATGGCGAAGTTAAATGCCGTGGCGGTTATCCTTCCCTAATTTTGAGGCTCGAATCCTTTCACTGCCCCAATGAATGATTCCCTCAACTATTTCCCGGCCTATACTATTACCGAAGTCGCCAAGTTTTTAGGCATCCCACCAGCCACAGTGAGGACATGGGTTAAGGGCAGAAAATATTCCAGCATGGCAGGAGAGTATTTTTCCAAACCGCTGATTTTGGGGGCAGGTAGTTCATTGCTATCCTTTACCAATTTGATAGAGGTTCATGTATTGAGGGTTATTCGTAAGGTACATGGGGTGAGGTTAGACAAAGTGCGTACTGCCCTGGATTATTTGGAGCAGGAGTTTGGAGTTTCTCATCCCTTAGCTACTGTTAAGTTTAGGACCGACGGGGTAGATTTATTTGTTGAGTCACTAAATCAGTTGTTGAATGTATCCCGCTCCGGTCAATTGGCAATGCGTTCTGCCTTGGAAGGCTTACTAACCCAGGTGGAATATAACGCTCAAGAGGCGATTAGGTTTTATCCTGTAATTAAATCTATTGTCATAGACCCTACTATATCTTTTGGCAAACCGGTTGTAGTGGGAACAGGTGTACCTACAAGTTCCATTGTCAGCCTTTATAATGCTGGTGATGAAATTGAAGATATTGCCGATGAATTTAGCTGTGGCATAGAGCAAGTAAAAGCGGCTATTCATTATGAAGCTGAATTATTAGTAGCCTGAAAAACTTTATTTTTAGATGGGATCATCTAAGTTTAGTTTTGTACTATTTGTTGATAGAGCATTAGGGCGAAGTGCCGTTCCTAGTGCCCTCAAGTTGACAGGTGCGAACGTCGAAATACACATGGATCACTTTGCCCCAGATGCTCCTGATATAGAATGGTTATCTAAAGTTGCTGAAAGCGGTTGGGTTGTTCTTACCAAGGATAAAAATATTGGCAGAAACTATCTGGAGCTTAGAGCCGTAGCTCAATTCAAAATTAGGATGTTTGTTTTGGTTTCAGGAAATTTAACACGTCAGCAGATGGCAGACACTTTTGTTAAAGACTTTCCTAAGATGAATAACTTTTGTATAGGTAATAAGCCCCCTTTTATTGCCAAGATTTATTCTAGTGGCAAAATTCAAATGTGGAAAGACTGTGTAGAAATTATGAAACAATTTCCGAATACCTAAATACCAGAAGTACTCACTAAATGAACTGCCTCTCCAATGCTCAAGGGTTTTGATAGAAAAAAGCACTTAACCTACTATTAACCAACTAAATCCATACTGGATGCAAACGCTTCGGGTTTCACCATGTCCCAATTCCCTATTATCATCAAGCCTTCCCTGCTGGAGCAGGCACTTACGGCTACGCCCAAGTCGGAGCCGTACCAGCCGCCGGTGATACCCTCCCCCGGTGCCAAACCCAAACGGTTCAAGACAGGTTTGCTGGTGGCGCAGGGGGTGGTTTTCACGGTCATCGCCCTGGTGCCAGCGTTTTTCGGGGAGTTCATCCTGGCGGCGGTGCTGTTGGCGGCGACGGTCGGGGTCATCCTGGCACAGGTCAACAACCAGCGGGTCGAATACCCCCGCAAGCTCAGGATTTGGGAGGAGAAGGTGCGGGGCTACGAATATGAGATGCGGGTGGCGGAACAGAAGAAGAAAGCCCATGCGGAGCGCATGGCTCGGCTCAAAACCCCCGAAGGGATTCTTGAATACCGCCGTGAGCAGGTCAAGAAGGCTCTCGGCAACACCCGTCTGCCCGATGGGGATAACAGCGATGCACCCCTCGGCAATGCGGAGCGGTTCTTCCTGACTGTGCTGGAGCGGTACTTCCCCGGTAAGGTGTTCACCCGCAGGTACATCAACTCGCCACCGCCCTCTGACCGCTACTACACCCCGGATTTCACCTTCATTGAGCCGGAGTACCGCCTGTTCATGGACATCGAGATTGACGAACCCTACGAATACAAGCGGGGCAAGCCCACCCATTTCATCGGCAGTGACGATGAGCGCAACCGGCATATTTCCGAGCGATATGGGTGGGTGGTCATCCGCTTCACCGAGGAGCAGGTCATTCGCCAACCGGAAAGCTGTTGTAAGGTCATCGCCGGGGTGCTGGCGGAAATCACTCTGGCTTCCACGCCCCTCGAACCTTTTGCAGGGGTGCCCGACCTCCTGCCAGAACCCCAGTGGACAGAGGGGCAAGCCAACGCCAAAGCCATTGCCAAGTACCGGGACACTTACCAGCACCTTCTGCCCCAACCGGAGAAACGCAAGCCCAAACCACAGGAGCCAGTCAAACCCAAAAAAGAGTTCCAGCCCTCCCATGCTCTACTTTCAATTTTGATACGGTCTGGGTCAACACCGTTTCTGTTATGGGAATATACTGTCTATGCTGGTCGTTTAGGTGGGCAATTCTTTCTTTTTGCAAAGGATAACGCATGGGTGAACCTCATCACGACATCACACCCATCCGCAGGACTAGAACCCGACGATTCTCAGGGATCACACATTATTATGTAAAAGTATTTATAGCTCTCACGTCAGATAGGCAGTGTTGTAATTCCTTACCATCGACTAACTAGAACTCCAGTTGCTTTGAAAAAGGTTGATCTATAATCGGTGGTTCCTCACCGGGGAAGAATACAGACCAATCTTGCTTGAGGACTGCGTTAGCTTCTTTATAAAGATTTTGTGCCTTCTTAGTATTACCCACACTAATCATCACTTCAGCTTCACTTATTTTCTTTTTAGCTCTAAACCAAGCATCTTGTTCTTTGATACGCTTTATTTTTTGTTTGTACTCTTCAGTTAGTTTACCACGCTTTTCTAACTCACTATGGGCTTGGATTAAAATTTTCTTACGCTGTTCACTGGCTCGTACGTTAATAGCCGTTTGCATGAGTAATTGATCAATTTTATAGCAATGGATATAAACTTCAGCTTCGTCGGCAAGAAGAAAAGCCTGGGACTGCACCTCGTTAATCTCTTCCGAGTATTTCTCTAGTCCCTTTCGAAAGAAACCGAAATGTCTACCGTGAATGTTTTCTGCAGATTCTCGTAATCTTGTTACATCCCAAGGCTTGATTTCTAAATTTTGTTCCATTCGCATTTTTATAGATTGAATTTGTTTTTTCAATGTTTCTAAAATAGGTGGAGGTGGAACATCACTTGATTCTTCAATTGTACTTAACTCTTTACTATGATTAGTGGAATTATGATTACTATAGTACTCTACTTGGCGACTAGATTCAGTTGGATAAATATCACCAAGCTCATTTAAATAATTAAGAAAGTTTTGCGCTTCCTGTGATTCAAGCAAAACACAATTTTCTAATGAATCAGAAAAAAATAACTTTATTGTAAAAGAACCCTGTTCCTTATTATCAATTTGTTCAAAGAATAAGATTTCACTAAGGTTAATAAATTTGCTACCAACTTTGATAAACATTAAGTTGCTCCTTGTAATTACATTTTCTAAAGTAAATTCTATCAATCCTCCTGAGTATTTGGTGGTAAGCAGAGTTTATATTTAAGCCCGGTAAGGGTTTCAGCTTCCCTAGAAGCAAAAAATGTATTTTCATATACAATATGAATTACAAATTTAGGAGAGCTATTTTATCAAAGTCCAAAAGGAGTGATATTAATTAAAAATTGTACTTTAGCCATGAGTAGAACAGATGTCAAGTATCACAAGTGTTGAATCCTGCAACAAAACTTTACATATTAAGACGGGGAATGACCCGATTTAGCCAATTGACAAAATTCAACTCCTGCCGTATTACAATTTGTATATATCTCAACTTGCCTACTAATTTACTCCCGTACATCTGTGGAACTTTTAACAGTTGCAATATCAAATAGACTATTAAAATTACATAAATTTGAATGGTAATCCCATTCAAATTTTTACTCATCATTTTATCTAACTTCAAGTGCATCTTAAGAAACTTCCATAATACTTCTATTGCCCAGCGTTGTTTGTAGGCTTCTCCTATCTCTTCATTACTCATTATTTCCTCGGGAACATTGGTAGCTAAATAATATTCTATCTTCTGTTGAACATTCCCAAAACAAATCACTCTTACCTTGTCTTTTCCTGTAGCGATATGATAGTTTTCATCCCATTTCCAATTAGATTTAATACGGATAATGAAAAGAGTATTATTTTCGATAAATTTATCAAATAATTTGCGACTGCAAAACCCTCTATCCCCGACTGCAACTCCATTTTCCGGCAACATTCTCATAATCTCTTCACCAAAGTTAATCTCATGTTTCTGCCCAGGACTAATGATTAAATGACCAGTGGATTTCGTGTCTTGATTCAAAGTAGTTATTAGCTTTACTTGACGATGGCCTTGGAGCCAAAATAACTTGCTCATCAGTGGTATTACGGTAGCATCAAAAGGACATAAAACTAGTTTCTTCTCAGGGTGAGCCTTCTCAATGTAATGTAATAATTTATGGTAAAGACCAAGAATAATTTGTGGGTCTCTTGTCTTGTTGGCCTTAGAAAATGTAGATAAGTCAACCTGAGTGCCTGTATGATTCAATTGGTAAAATAAGTCCCTTAAACTGTTGATTCCTTTGTCTAAAATACCAGTAAACCAGATTGAACAAAATAAACGAGAATTTAGAACTGGATAATCATTAGTCGGCAAGTCTTTGAGTAAAAAGTTGACAATCCCCGGAAAAGAGTTTAATTTCATAGTTAATTGATTTTTAAATTTACAGGGGTAAGGATACCATATTCTGACCCCATTTTTTCTCTCTTTACCTATCGTTCAACACTTCTGATCCCAATTATTTAGATTAATTCCGTAAGGTATATCTGATAAAAATAAATCTATACTATTGTCTGCCAGTAGAGGCAAATGTTCTCTACAATCCCCAAGAGTAAGCTGATGGGCATATATGATTTCCCTTATCCCCATCTTTTTCTCTAAAGAGAAAGCAGCCAGAATCTAGTTCCCTCGCCCCTTAGAAAAGGGTTAGAGTAAGGGCAAATGTAAAATTCATACCTCTTGTCATTTCCAGAAATAGAAGCGACATTGCAGAAATAAAAGCGACAGAGGTGAAGGATAGGTTGGTATGAAGGGCATCCAGTTTGAGTTTTGTCGCATTTATTTATGGTAGATGAATGAGATGTCGCATCTATTTGTAGTAATTTTGTCGCATGTATTTCAGAAGATACCTACTGAAATCGAAGCCGGATGGGGCAACCTGTCGCATTAATTTCCAAAACTGACACCTCTGTTCAGCAACGCCGTAAAAACCTTTCTTTTGGGGGTTCGTCATCAGCAAGCATTATCACTACTTCAAGTTTATGGCTCTGAGCAGTGGGAAGAAGCTCGCAGAAATTACGCGGTTTCAGTTACTAATTGTTGCTAGCCAGAAATCAAAATTTGTCCATGATTCCTATAACCTTGCCCGATGGTCAGGCGATTCAGCTTTCGTCAGGTGGTCAAAATATTTTAATTAATTTTCTGCGTACATCTAGGAGCAGGAACCTGGGGTATATAAGGTTATCGTGTCTAGGAAAGGAGCAAGAACACATAACCATCTTATTAGCGTTTCCTAGACAGGGGCGACTAATGGATAATCACTCTAGGCAATCACCCTCTTTATTTATATCTAGGAGCAGGAACCTGGGGTATATAAGGTTATCGTGTCTAGGAAAGGAGCAAGAACACATAACCATCTTATTAGCGTTTCCTAGACAGGGGCGACTAATGGATAATCACTCTAGGCAATCACCCTCTTTATTTATATCTAGGAGCAGGAACCTGGGGTATATAAGGCTATCGTGTCTAGGAAAGGAGCAAGAACACATAACCATCTTATTAGCGTTTCCTAGACAGGGGCGACTAATGGATAATCACTTTAGGCAATCACCCTCTTTATTTATATCTAGGAGCAGGAACCTGGGGTATATAAGGTTATCGTGTCTAGGAAAGGAGCAAGAACACATAACCATCTTATTAGCGTTTCCTAGACAGGGGCGACTAATGGATAATCACTCTAGGCAATCACCCTCTTTATTTATATCTATAGCCAGGTAGGTTAAGGTTGTCGCCTTAAGATTCTGGGAAACCAATGTGGGGCTACGCCCAGCGACCCATATCATGCCAACCTTTGCCTGCTTAGCTATAGGAGCAGGAACCTGGGGTATATAGAACCCATTTGAGATTTCAAGGAGGAGATGCGAGACGCTTCACCATAAGGCGAATAAAACATAGGTTTATTTTGGTGACGGCATGGGTCAGAGTTCGTTCAAAGTTCTTGACCAGACTCTTGCACCGCTCCATCCAAGCATTCGACCGCTCAATTACCCACCTGGCTGTCACAGGCACAAAGCCTGATTTCTTTTGTTTTGACGGCTTCGTTGACAATTCAAAGCGGATTTTAGTCATAATTTCTGGATAAATCTGCTCCAATTCTTTGATTAAAAAGTTAATATGATACCCCCGGTCTAACAAAATCGTAATTTTGGGAATCGTCACCGGCTTGGCTCTAAAATAATCCATATTTAGGGTCAGCATTTCCACTAATCCCACATCATCCGATACATGGGCAGGCGTACAATGAGTGAAAAAAGGAAACCCAAGGGTATCTACAGCTAGATGTCGCTTGATACCATTAGTGGCTTTGTAGAAACAATATCCTTTAGAATCAATACTCGCATTACAAGTATTTTTTACCGCTTGGGAGTCAATGATGATTAGGGTTGTCCATTGGGATTTTTTTTTACCTGTTCTCGTACTTGTTGGTGTAATCGGTGTATCAACTCGGTCAATACTCCAGCGGCTCGCCATTGTTTATAGTGCCAGTAAACAGTTGAATAAGGGGGTAAGTCTCTAGGTAAGTCGCACCAATTACAACCATTTTTGAGTTGATACAAGATGCCATTAATGATTTGTCTATTTGTCCATTTTGGGGGACGAGTTTTTTTCTTGTTAGGTAGCAATTCCAATAACAGCGGTTCAACAATCTCCCATTCTGCATCACTAAGGTCGCTGGAATACGCCATAACTATCTCCACTAAGTCCATGCAATTTCTCTATATTCTATAAGATGTCAAATGGGTTCTATAAGGAGATTGGGAACCGCACCTATATCTTTGTTATTGATGATGTGAAAGTATTGCTAGTAAATAATGGCTCGTCCTTACAATTGAGAGCCGCTTTTAATGGCAATCATTAACTTAGTAAAGCTAATGAGTGGAACGAGACAAAGCGTTTCACTCGATGCTATGTTGAATCGGATTGATCTATTGTTCTTGAGGCTGATTAATCATTTGATGTTGGATTTACTATTGAAAATTTAGCCAACTTCTTACAAATCTTTAGAGTATCACTTCAAACTTTTTGTTCAGAAGTTTTGTAGTTGCCTTTTCTGGCGCAACCTTTGAAACAGGTTCATGCTTTATCTACTCCTCCTGATTTTGCTAAAATTGTGGAAAGAGTTTTGTTTTCTGCGAGGGACTATGCGTTCAATCGAGCAACTAACTGAAGAAATACTGTCCCTGCCTAGCGAGTTAAGAGCGCTCTTGGCTGACAAGTTAGTGGAAAGCTTGGAGTTCGATACCGACCCAACGATTCAGGCAGTTTGGGTAACTGAAGCCAAGCGTCGGAGAGATGAGGTGCGAAATGGTTCTGTTCAACCAATTTCAGGCGAAGATGCTTTAGCGCAAGTCAGACGGCTGATTGAGCGATGAGGTATGTATTTCATCCTGAAGCGTTGAATGAATATGCCGAAGCAGTTCAGTACTACACAGAGCAGAGAGTTGAGGTTGCTCAAGCGTTCATAAACGCAATTGAGAATGCAGTTTATCGGATCAGGGAGTCTCCAACCCGTTATGCGGCAATTGATGAAGATGTTCGACGATGTATGGCGCGCAAGTTTCCTTATGGTGTTCTCTACACAATTGAGCAAGATTACATTCTGATTCTGGCGATCATGCATTGCAGCCGTAAGCCTGGGTACTGGAAAAGTCGCAAGTAATTGAAGCTGCCAGCCGCCTAACACTGCGCTGCAACGGACGGAACAGAAATCCCGGTTGAGTCCCAAGGGTAATTTGCCGCCGTTGAGCTTCACCGTTATGTTGCCAGAGCCAGAGTTGTGCTTAGTCAGGGTTATTGGTGAAGGGGCGCTGGGGTTGGTGGGTAGTGCAGGCGATCAGTGAAAAATTTACACAACATAACAAATCACTGCACCCGACTTGGAGCTACGCTACACTTTAGTCATTACCCAAAACTACTGGTGGCGCGTGAGTTCAACCGTTATGTGTCAGAATAAATTTAAGTAGTTCAACATAAGTACATATATAAAGTTGTGCAGAAAGTTTATTTAGACCTCTGTAGTCTTCAAAGACCACTTAATACTAGGACCCAGATCAGGATAGCTATGGAAGCAGAAGCAGTTTTGGGTATAATAAAATTATGGGAACTAAGACAACTAGAGCTTGTTGCCTCTCAGTCTCTGTTATTTGAAGCAAACCAAAATACAAATCCCGTGAGAAAATCTTACACCCTAGAAATACTGCAAAAGGTAGATCAATTTATTGACTTGAGTGATCAAATAGAAAATCGCTCAAGGAAATTTGTTGATATGGGAGTCAAGCCGATGGATTCGCTACATTTAGCATCTGCAATAGAAGCAAAAGCAGACTATTTTTGTACCTGTGATGATAGGTTTCTAAAAAGGGCAAAACTTCTTGACACAGAACCAACCAAAGTATTTAGTCCCTTAGAGCTTGCTTTGGAGTTAAATCTATGACAATTCAGACAACTTCCTTGTATCAATTAACCCAACAAGCAATCCATATTCTTGTCAAAGAAGTTGGAGTCGCTGATACCCTAAGGTTTATTAGTCAGTTTTCTACAGGTTACGGCAACTATACAGAAGAAAGAGAAGAGTTATTTAGAGATATTTCATTAGATGAGATAATTTCCCAAATAAGGAACACATAACAAATCACTGCACCTGCTCGTATGCTAGACTTTCCACATTATCCAAAGTTACTGACAGCGGGTGAGTTCAACCGCTGTACTGCTAGGGTACTCAAATTCCCTCAAAGCAAAGCAAGGCTTCAGTAGCTTCATATTAATTTCAAACAAGCTTGCGACATTCGCCTTTACCCGCAAACCTTGTCTTAGGAGGGGATAGAACGATTGCAAATATATAAAAATGTCGCATTCTAAATCAAAATGCCTATAATTTTGGACAATGCACCGATTCATCGTAAGAAACGCATTCGAGAATTAGTGACAGCGGCGGGGCATATCGTATTATTTTTGCCAACTTATTCCCCAGACCTCAATGATATTGAGCATGACTTCAGCGCATTAAAAAAATTGAGGATGTACGCTCCCCCTGACACCACCATTGATGAAGTCATCCATAATTATTGCACAAGTTAGTGTCGCATTCTAAACCGAAATGACTATATTTTTAGAGATGCCCTTTATCCAAATTTAAGTGCATCTTTAGCGCCTTTCAAAGCAGTTCAATTTAATTAACTTAATGCCAGGATAGCGTCATGAAATTTACCAACGATATTCAAATGCGATCCCAAACCATTCCCTACCTTGGGATGTCCATTGAACACGCTATCACCAAGGCAGAAAACCGGACAGCCAAAAATCCGTGGTAGTTTCTCCGGGAGTATGCGGATGTAGGGTTCATAGAGAATGGGTGGCTCAATATGCGATCCTTTTTGAGTATCACGCTCTCGGATTTGTTCAAAAAAATCTAAAATCCGCTGATCCAGGTGCAAATCCCTCCCATGCGCCATCATAAACGAGTGTAAGTCAGTTTTTTGGGTAAGAAAACGACCCAGTTGGTGATAATCGGCGGGGGAAAGATTAATTAAAATCAAAAGGCTATTAAGTTCCCTGCGAAGTTTACCAAGTCAAACATAAATCAAGCCATCACTATTGTCTTTTTGGACATGAGTCAAAAGATGATCATAAAGCTCTAAGGGTACATTGGTGAGCTTAATGTCATTTCCAGAAATAGAAGCGACATTGCAGAAATAAAAGCGACAGAGGTGAAGGATAGGTTGGTATGAAGGGCATCCAGTTTGAGTTTTGTCGCATTTATTTATGGTAGATGAATGAGATGTCGCATCTATTTGTAGTAATTTTGTCGCATGTATTTCAGAAGATACCTACTGAAATCGAAGCCGGATGGGGCAACCTGTCGCATTAATTTCCAAAACTGACACCTCTGTTCAGCAACGCCGTAAAAACCTTTCTTTTGGGGGTTCGTCATCAGCAAGCATTATCACTACTTCAAGTTTATGGCTCTGAGCAGTGGGAAGAAGCTCGCAGAAATTACGCGGTTTCAGTTACTAATTGTTGCTAGCCAGAAATCAAAATTTGTCCATGATTCCTATAACCTTGCCCGATGGTCAGGCGATTCAGCTTTCGTCAGGTGGTCAAAATATTTTAATTAATTTTCTGCGTACATCTAGGAGCAGGAACCTGGGGTATATAAGGTTATCGTGTCTAGGAAAGGAGCAAGAACACATAACCATCTTATTAGCGTTTCCTAGACAGGGGCGACTAATGGATAATCACTCTAGGCAATCACCCTCTTTATTTATATCTAGGAGCAGGAAGCTGGGGTATATAAGGCTATCGTGTCGATGAGATTTTTGCTAGACACAAATGTTGTAATTTACTTACAAAAAGGCGTTCTGAACGAATCTCTACCACCAGCATTCTATAGTATTTCTATAATTACGGAGATGGAACTACTGTCTTATCCAATGTTGAGCGATGAGGATATAAACTGGCTACATAGGTTTATTGGTTTGACCAAGGAAGTAAAAGAATTAGCTATAGAGTTAAGGCGCAGTCATAAATTAAGACTTCCTGATGCGATCGTTGCGGCTTCAGCATTACTCTATGATGCGGTGTTACTGTCTAATGAAAATCGTGGTTCATAAGGAAGATGATGCTCTTTATATTCGTCTTGATGATGGCGAAATTGTCGAGTCTGAAGAGGTGAGTGAAGGTATCATCTTAGACTTTAACAGTGATGGGAAAGTTATTGGGATTGAAATACTTTTTTTGAGTCAGCGAAGCCCTGATACCTTGAAAAAAATCATGTTGGAGGCTGTTTAATAGATGGCTCAACTAGGTCAGGGTTGAAGTTTGATATAATCTAATCAACTCTCTTTGATGATCTGGATTAGCTCTATGCAGATATTGATTGACATAACTGATCCCCTCTCCCCTGAAGAGTTGGATAGCATCATTGCCAAGATTAAGAACCAACTGGAGGCAGTGGCTCACTCTATTGAAATAGCAGGCAGACCCAACCATCAGTCAGAGCCAAAGAATAATGAAGGTATAAAGAAGCTATTAGATTGGTGCGATCGTCACAAAGTGTTAGTAGATGACCTTAATCTGCCAAGTAGAGAAGAACGAAATGCAAGGTAAATCTTTTGTTGATACTAAGATTCTTTAATTATTTCTACTGCCCTGAGTGCTGATTGCTATAGGGTAATTACTGAAGATTTACAAGACCAGCAAGTTATTGTTTATCAAGATAAACGAGTTCAAATCGTTAATCCTTTTTAGAGGAATGCTCTATGTATTGACTGCTGGTAAAACATTTATTCTTGGTTATACAGATGAGAATTTTGGAGTATTTCAAGATTTACCTGTGATTATATTTGACGATTTTACGACAGCTAGTAGATTCATAGATTTTCCATTCAAAGTAAAATCATCTGCGATGAAGATGTTAAAAGCAAAAAGTAAGGAAGTAAATCTTAGGTTAGTTTATGAACTAATGCAATTGATTGATTTCACAGTTGCAGATCACAAACGACATTGGATTAGTGAATATCAAAATCTTGAGATTGCAATTCCAGATTCACAAGAACAACAAGCGATCGCTCAAGTTCTTTCAGATATGGATAGCGAGATTACTGCCTTAGAGCAACGGCGAGACAAGACAAAGGCACTCAAGCAGGGCATGATGCAAGCACTTCTTACGGGGCGGATTAGACTACACTAAGAAACTACAATCACTTACGGAGAAAAATACCATGACCCTAGACGAACTGCAAAAACAAGCCCTAACCTTAACCGAAGCGGAGCGTCGCCAGTTAATTAACGCATTGTCTCAATCGCTTACCAATTCCCAAAAGCGTGCCCCCTATGGAAGGAACTGGAGAGATTTTAGAAGATACTGTTGCCCCTGCTCTGGCAGAATCAGAATGCATAATTTTAGCAAACCTCTCTCCCTGAAAGGATTTTGGGCGTTGATCACCATACGACATCATTATTTACTTGAAACTCTCAGAAACTGAGAACCGATAGCTTGGTTAGGTGGACTATTCCTGTCAGTATAAGACTTTATTTTCCTAGAACTAATTTGTTCAAGAGGATAGAGGTGCTTCCAGTATCCGACTTTATTTTTGCAAGTCACGGAAAATTGGACGACAGAATCGGCATTTCCAGCTTTCTGAGTATACGACTTTATTATTCGCATACAGCAGTGAATGAGGTATAACAAATCACTGCACCCGACCGTATGCTAGACTGTTTTTATCATCCAAAGTTATTGACGGCGGGTGAGTTCAGCCGTTATGTTTTGAGGAGAGGTAGAAAGATATGATGTCCCCACTTCTAACTAGCGCATTGCAAAAAGCACAGACTCTTCCAAGAGCAGTTCAAGATGAACTAGCAGAGCAATTTATTGAAGACATAGAGAATGAGATTAAATGGCAAGAAACATTATCTAAGCCGCAGAATAGTTTAATTATCAAAAAGCTTGCTGATAAAGCCATTTCAGACTCAGAAAAAGGACAGACCAAAGAAATGGGATTTGATGATCTATGAAGTCGGAGATAAATCCAGATTTTATAGAGCTATTTCAATATCTTCCAGAAAGAGTTAAAAGAACAGCAAGAAAGAATTACAGACTATGGAAGGACAACCCATATCATCCGAGTTTAGAATTTAAGTAGGGGAGTTTCATTTTACTAATGTTGGCATGGGACATAATCTTAGCAAACCTCTCTCCCTGAAAGGATTTTGGGCGTTGATCACCATACGACATCATTATTTACTTGAAACTCTCTGGCGTTTGAGTTTCAAGTTCTAATGTGACTATGATCGGATTAGCTGAATTTTATCTAGCTGTTGGGTTTCTTTGAAGGAGGATTAAATCATGATGTTAAGAGCTGTGGAAGCGATCGTTGAACCAGACGGTACTATTCGCCCATTAGAGCCTTTGCAAGTTAAGGTTGCGACTAGGGCGATCGTAACTTTGCTGGAGGAGGAGATGGATAGCCCAGTGTGGCGAGCCTACCAAGAATCCAAGCAGGAACGAGGGGAGGTTTATCATCGCCTTGCTGAGTCCTAAATTTTTAACCAGAGAGGATGTCTTGCTGATTCATACCGATCAAAATAGTTTTATCCTCACTTTGGGGCAGGAATACACCATCGAAGCGAAAGGCTTTTTCCTTCACTTCTACCGAGGTGAATTGATAACTGGCGATGCTAGTAGGGTCTTCCCCCAACAGCTCCAATGGCTAACGCCACGCTCCGCTATCAATAGGGTAGGAAAGGTCTGAAACAGTTGATAGAAAATTGTGTCGGTACGCAACGGCTTTGTTTAATTAGGTCAGCAAATTTTCCAACTCCTCCAGGGAAGAAACGTCAATGATGGCTTCCGCAACTACCCCCAGTTGCTCTAAGGATAACTGTTCCAGTTTTGTGCTGATGCTATCTGGCACACCGCCGAACTTGCGGGCGATTTGGCGGTAAAGGGTTTCCCGTAATGCTATGGTTCTACCCCTCTGCTCCCCTGCCTGCCACCCTTCCTTCCACCCTTCTTTCCAGCCTTCTTGGTGTCCTTCTTGCTTGGCTTCCTGATACACCCGCGTCTGCCGTAAATCTCCCAAGGTAAAGTGCTCAACGCCTTACGGCATCAAAGGAATTGGAACTTCTCAAAATTCGCTCTATTCCTACTTCATAAGGGGCATAAGGGGAACGGTTTCCAAATGGTCAAACAATGCAGTTCTTCGCTAGTAAAATGTGGTGTAGTCATAAGCCTTTATCACATAGAATGAGAGCTAAAACCCACTCCACCCAAAAACCATGATGCAAACCATTCACATCGAGCTACCAGACACGATATTTTCAGCCCTGCGTAAATCCCCTAACGAATTTGTCCAGGAAATGCGGATTGCCGCTGCCGTTAAATGGTACGAACTGGGGGAAATCTCTCAGGAAAAAGCCGCCGAAATCGCCGGACTGCACCGAGCCGACTTCATCAACACCCTTCCCCGCTATCGGGTCTCGGTACTCCAGTACACCCCCGCCGAACTGGCTGAAGAACTCGCTGATGCCGATTAGTCACGTCGTCATCAACGCTTCCCCCTTGATTGTCCTGTTCAAGAGCGGTCAAGCCGATTTACTCCCCCAACTTTTTGAGCAAATCATCGTTCCCCAAGCCGTCTATGACGAAATCACCGCTGTCAAGACCGATGCCGCCGCCACCCAACTCCCAGCCGTACCCTGGTCTCACTGCACCGCTGTCCCGATTAACCCGGCAATCCTCCCCTGGGACTTGGGTAACGGGGAGTCTGCCGTACTCAGCTTTGCCTTGGTGAATCCCGGCTATCGTGCCATGATAGATGATGCCGCTGCCAGACGCTGTACTCGTGCCTTAGGCATTGCAACTTTGGGGACTGGTGGTGCGATTGTGTTGGCAAAACGGCGTGGCTTGATCCCATCTGTAACCGAGGGGCTACGGCGCTTGCAGAATGCAGGACTATGGTTATCAAAGAATTGGGTCTAAAACCCCGTCCAATGCCTCCGGCACGGCTACGCCTAGCAGGACGGCTTTTCTTGATTTTGGATGTAAGCAATCAGAACATGGAGAGGAGCGCCACCAACACTAGAAGCGAAATAGCTAGGACTCCACAGAGCTGTTTTGCCATAGGGTTTTGGTAACTTAGCCTGTCCGTATTTCCTACTAGAAACTCCTTTCAAGGCATTCACTATTTGGGAAATAGACCACTTAGGTGGGTAGGCAATCAGAAGGTGGATATGGTCTGTTTCCCCGTTGCACTCCAATACCGCAAAATCCATCTTTTTTGCCACACCTTGGAAGGATTCCTCTATCAGTCTCAAACTTTCTTAAGTAAGTACTTTCCTTCTGTACTTGGTGACGAATACCAGGTGAGCTTGCAGGCTAGATATGCTGTTGCGGTTTCTTCTAAATTCCATGTGCTACAATAGACATACCGACTCAATTTTAGCGTATGGTAGCCCGATATAAATACCGGTTCTATCCTACAGACCAACAGAAAAACAGCCTAGCTAAACTATTTGGTTGTGCTCGGTATGTTTGGAATGAGGCTTTAGCTCATTGCCAGGCTGTTGGAAAGTATTTAGGGTACAACCAGCTATCGAGTCGGCTAACTAAGCTAAAAGAGTCGGTGCAGTGGTTGAAAGAGGTGTCGAGTGTGGCACTTCAACAATCATTGAGGCATTTAGAGGAAGCGTACCAAAAGTTTTTCAACAAGGAAGGAGGGGCACCACGATACAAGAAGAGAAAGACTAACCAATCCGCAACCTTAATGAGTAATGCGTTTTCCCTGCAGGGGGAAGGCGTGTACCTTGCCAAGATAGGGGTCGTTAAGCCTATCTGGAGTCGACCATTACCCAGCAAACCAAGCTCTGTTACGGTCATCAAAGACAGTGCGGAGCGGTATTTTCTGAGTTTTGTCGTGGAGGTAGAACCGGAGAAAATTGAGGCTAAATCTGTTAGCATTGGAGTAGATTTAGGCATCAAAACCTTTGCTGCTTGTAGCGACGGGACTAAGTACCACAGCCCAGACTATGCTCCTTTGTACGACCGGATTGCTCAACTGCAAAAGCAGTTAGCCCGCCGGGTCAAAGGGTCAAATCGGTGGGAGCGTACCAGGTTGCGAATTGCTAAACTGCATTGTCGTATTGACGATATGCGGACGGATTTCTTGCACAAATTGTCAACCAAACTCACGAGCGAAAACCAAGTTATTTGTTTGGAAGACTTGAATGTGCGGGGAATGATGAAGAACCGCAAGTTGTCTAAAGCAATCAGCAGACAGGGATGGCGTAGGTTTCGTGAGTTGTGCAAGGCAAAAAGTGAAAAGTTCCAGCGGGAACTTCGCATTCTCGACCGATGGGAGGCAACGAGCCAACATTGTTCTAAGTGCAACTGGCACTGGGGAAAACTAGACCTTTCCACCCGCATAGTGGTATGCGATGGATGTGGTGCAGTACATTGTCGGGACGAAAATTCAGCGAAATATATAGAACAAGTCGGGATGGGGCATCGCCCGACTCAAAAACGGACGTGGAGATTGAGTAAGACCACTGAGCCGAAAGGTTCGGTGGCGTCGGTCTGTGAAGCGTCAAGAATCCCCTGTCTTTAGGCAGGGGGGTATGTCAAGTAGTCCTTTAGGATTGCTATAGGGTTCATCGGCGTAAAATAGTGAAGGTAGTAAGGGCTTTAGCTATGAGTGTTACTATTCCTGATGAAATTTTAACGACAACTCGCATGACTGAGGCTGAAATGCGGCAAGAAATTGCTGTCATGCTCTTCGAGCGAGAAAAACTTACCCTTGCACAAGCGAGCCGATTTGCGAGGATGCATCCCGTTGCCTTTCAGCACCTCCTTGCCAGTCGCCGTATCCCAATGCACTATGGGATAGAAGATTTTGAACAGGACATTCAAACCCTCAGGCAGATGGGCAGACTGTGATTATTGTCAGTGACACATCGCCTATCAATAATCTTAGTGCGATTGGTCATCTGCATCTTCTCCATCAACTCTACGGAACGGTTCTGATTCCTGAAGCTGTTTATCGAGAGCTAACGGACCCAAGTTTTCCCGTCGCTGGTGCGGCTGAAGTACGAACCTTGGTCTGGATTCAAACTCGTGCTGTGAGTAACCGCACACTGGTTGAAGCCCTGAGCAACGAACTGGATATTGGAGAAGCAGAAGCCATTGCTCTGGCAGTCGAGGTTCAAGCTGAGCAGATTTTGATGGATGAACGTCGGGGGCGGCTAGTGGCAACAAGACTAAACCTGCGACCCACGGGCATTTTAGGAATCTTGGTCGAAGCGAAGAATCGAGGTTTGGTTGCCAAGGTAAAGCCTTTATTGGATGCTCTAGTCAACGAGGCAGGATTTTGGGTTGCAGAACCTTTATACAACAGGGTTTTACAGCTTGTTCATGAAATTGACTCAGTCTGATTGCGGCATTGCTATCTTTAGGTCACCTCCATTAATTCATGTCTAGACCTACTATGTAAGTACAAAAATCAATAAACAAAGGTTTCCTACTGATTCTGCTAAGGTTCCCAACCAGCATTTTTACTAGAAATCTAGTTTCTATTTTTCCATCTATCTTGATTCTTGTAATCCATAGGATGGTTTACTATAATCTGACAGTAGGCTAGGATAACCCCATGAAAGTCATCACCGTCACAGGCTTCAAAGGGGGCTGTGGCAAATCCACCACCGCCATCAACCTGGCGACGTTCTTGAGCGAGCGGGGCAAAGTCCTGCTGGTGGATGGGGACCCCAACCGTACCGCCCTCAGTTGGAGCCAACGGGGAGCCTTGCCCTATCGGGTGGCGGATGAGCGGCAGAGCTTCAAGTGGGTGGCAGGCAATGACTTTTTGGTGATTGATACCCCGGCACGCCCGGACTCCAGCGACCTACAGGAACTTGCCAAGGGCTGTGACCTGCTGATTTTACCCACCCTGCCCGATGTGGTTTCCCTGGAACCGATGCTGGCGACCGCCCAGGCGTTGGGGGAAGCTACCTACCGAGTTTTGCTCACCATTGTGCCCCCGCCCCCCAGTCGAGAGGGTCAACAGATGCAGACCGACTTGCAGGCATCCGGCATTCCCGTATTCCAGACCATGATTCGTCGGGCGGCGGGGTTTGGCAAGGCGGCTCTCGCTGGGGTTTCCATCCGAGAGATGACCGGGCGTGACCGGCTCCCCTGGCAAGACTATCAAGCGTTAGGTAAAGAAATTCTGGAGGTACTGGCAGATGGCTAAGTATGGGGACTTAATCCGCAAGGCGAGGGCAAGCACGGGCGGGACGGAGGAGATAGAAACTAGAAAAATGGAATCTAGTTTAGAAGATGTCAGTAATCAAGATTCTTCAATAACAGATTCTAATAAACATCAAACAAGCATCTTAGATTCAAGCAAAACAGATTCATTTATAATAGATTCTAGTAAACAAGATTCTTTGATGCTAGATTCTGTAAAACAAGAAGCAAGTATCACAGATTCAAGTAAACTAGACTCATCTAAAGTAGATTCTATAAAACAGGATGCCAGTATGATAGATTCTGGTAAACAAGATGCTTATGCCAAGGTGGCGATGCGCTTGAGTGCGGAAGCGGTGCAAAGGTTGAAGCGGTGGCGGTTACAGACGGGGTTGCCCTACGAAATTCTGGTGGATGTGCTCATCCGGGGGCAGGATACCCCCACCCCAGCCCAGGTGGAGGAAGCTCGCAAAATCCGCCACTCCCGGTTGTTGGAGGGAAAGCGCAAGGCTTTGGACAATTCTCAGAGAAAACTTGACCAGTAGTTAGGTTTTATGGTTGTTTCATTCAGTGAAATCTGTTTTGGTGTCAGGGTCAGTTGCTTCTAATCCTGAATTTATTGGGTTCGATGATGACGATTGCGCCAAGGATTTCCGATACATCAACCTGGTCAAGAAACTGTTCCAGGGCTAGGTAAATTTCAGTGGCAACTGCTCTAAACGGCATTCTCAGTATCACCAGTCCGCAATGGGTGTTTGGCGGATAGGTCAATATATTCGCCCAACCAAGGTCACGACTAATAATAATGCACTGTTCTTTTTGGGCAGATATGAATAAATCCCTATCTTTTAGACCACTTAATCCTGATATTTTAACATAAATTGCTGAATGGCCTTTATCGATAAGTAACCTTGCTAAACTGAGGGGACAATCTTCATCGACTAGAAATTTCAACTAGCTTGCTCCATCCTCAGGAGTTCACCACAATAAGCCAGTGCATCCAGAATTTGTTGATGGGTGATGCCGTATTCGTGCATAACTTCTTCATAGGTCATGCCACCGGCGAGCGAGCCAATGACGACAGCGACAGACAGACGAGTACCTTTGATGACCGCTTGACCATGTTGGATGTGACTATCCACAACAATCTGGTTTGTTTTACCATCCATAGCATTGCTTATTTGGTGCCACGATAACCTCATTGTATTCCTTCACTCGGCATGATGAATATTTGCACTTTTGCGTACTCGTTAACTGTCTAGGAATGGGCAGACTAGTGAGCGATGCACCTAAGGGGAAATGCTACAAAGCTGGAGATTGGGTACTGCACTTGGGGGAAGTAGGTTGGTTTTTGGGGATGTTTGGTCGGGAGCTAATCTGGGTAGAGCGATGGGTGTCGGGGTGTTTAACCGTAATTCCATGTGTATGGTAATTTCAAACAAATTTGCGACATTCGCCTTTACCTGCAAACCTTGTCCTAGAAGGGGATACAGTGATTACCAGTGCCTCAAAGTGTTGCATTTTCTTGTGAAACGACTATATTTCACCGACTTTTTGCGGTGCGGAACCCCTTGGATTTATCCATGAGGAGTGCCGTTCTTGACCCAGTGCGCGATAAAAACCTACTGTTAGCCTTTTAACTATGGAAATCCTGTATGAGTCTATCAATTCGTTGTAGCTGTGCTCCGTTGAGCCGTTCAAGTGCCTGGCGAATTTCTTCTCTGTGACAAGTTGCCAAAGATCATACGATACTGCTCCGCAAACGGCTCTTGCTGTCCGAGAAAAGCCAAATCTCCCACCCAAGCCTTATAGGTCTTTAGCAAAAATCGCTTGCGTTCCTTTTCCTTAGGACAGTAAGCCTCCAAATCATTCAACGCGCGCTGGAACTCTGTCAAAAATTCCTGCACACAGGTTTTCCATGTTTTCCATGTACCATCCGCACTTTTGGGACTGATTTTAACGCTCAACCAATTTCGTACCTGTACCAGTTTGTCAAAGCGTGACGGCTTGGCAGCTTCATTGCGGATGTCCAACATCAGCGCCACTAAGGGACTATAGTCAGGAATATCTCGGCAACCATTAAAGGTTTCACGGTACTGTTGTAGCTCCGACCAAGCTTCCGTTCTCCAGAAGCACTCCCAAGCGACTCGCTTACGATTTTTATCGGGCAGAGCTGACTTCTCTAACTTCAAGAACTCACGCCCTACCGATACCAAGATCATCTTAAGATTTTTATCGGGCGGAGCTGATTCCGCCAACTTCAACAACTCACGCCCTAGCGGTACCAAGCTCATGTGAAACTGCTCCGCAAACGGTTGCCGCTGTCCGAGAAAAGCCAGATGTCCCATCCAAGCCTCATAAGTCTCCTGCAAAAATCGCTTGCGTGCCTCTTCCTCAGGACAGTAAGCCTCCAAATTGTTTAGCACGTGCTGGAACTCTGTCAAAAATTCCTGCACACAGGTTTTCCATGTTTTCCATGTACCATCCGCATTTTTGGGACTGATTTCAACACGCAACCAATCTCGTACCCGTACCAGTTTGTCAAAGCGTGACGGCTTGGTAGCTTCATTGCGGATGTCCAACATCAGCGCCACTAAGGGACTATAGTCAGGAATATCCGGGCAACTAGCGAAGGTTTCACGGTACTGTTGTAGCTCCGACCAAGCTTCCGCTCTCCAGAAGCACTCCCAGGCTTCTCGCTTAAGATTTTTATCAGGTAGAGCTGACTTCTCTAACTTCACAAACTGATACCCTGCCGATATGTAGTCCCGCTGGAGCTTGAGGAGCCAAGTCTGACATTCTTGTTCCAAGCGCCAATCCTCTGCCTGCCGTGCAAATGTGCGTGCATCTTCCAAAAAATTTAGGTTTCCCTCCGCCACACCACGCTTAAGGAACTCCACAGCCAAACTCAGTACCTCTTGCAGATTGGTATCTGTCCAATACTGGATACCCATGCTTTGGGTGGTGCTATTCAATACAGGGGGATGGGTTTGCCATTGGGATTGGTCCTGTTTCAGAGAAGGATGATTGAGCCAAAAGTCGGTTGCCAAATTCGGCTCCCAGAACTCTTGCCAACCACAAAAGGTATCCATAATCGCCAAAGCTTCTATAGGGCGCGTAATCCCAACATACAACTGGTTGAGAAAATACTGTAATTGCAGGGACACCTCGTTTTCAGTCCCTTTGGCATAATGCTTAAGCTGTTTTTTGAAACTGTGCTTATAGTAGTCCCCAAACTTGTAGAGGATTATTTTTTTGAACTCCATCCCCTTGACAGCCGTAACGGTTTGTAGCTGTGCTGGCTTCAGATTCTGTGCCAATTCTTCAGCAAATATCTTCTGAAGTTCTCGGTCCTGCGCCACATAACTTAGCTCCTCTCCCACACAACAGGGTAAGATACACACCGTACCAGTGCTTTTGCTGAGCATATTTTTCAGTTCCCCATCAGTTAAGTTTTTGCCCTGCCCATCCAGTACAAATTTTTGTACTGACCTGCTCTGTTCTTGCGGACGCCAGGGCAATTGTGGACCAATTTCCCGATTGTTGCTAAGAATACGTCGCCAGAGGTTAACTACATTACTGAAACGAGTAATCTGGGAGCCAGAGCGATAGTTATTTTTTAATTCCTGGGGATCTTGAATCTCAAAGTGGTGGCTCGGTAGCAAGTACGCATGAATATGCTCATGGAGATATTTTTTTAGGGCGGCCCAACGGAAGCCTGTAGGATTAATCGTTTGCAAAGGGTCTCCAGCAAACGCATAAGGCAACCGCTCGATTGCCCAGTCTAGCTTGTATTTTCCCCAGGGAGATAGGCAAAAAATGACATTCAGTTCAATCTGAGTAAAGTCTTGAACTTCGTCACAAAAAATGACCGGATGAATCGGGTTGATTGTGCCATTTTTCAGCACATCTCTAACCAAATCTTGGTCATCCCAATAACCCTCGTGGGTAGTTCGTTCCAGATAACCTGGCCACAATTCGCTGTAAATTTGGTCGAAAACGGCTATATCGACACTGCGATCCGCTTCGGGCAATTCCCGGTAGCTATCGGGGTCCAGATAATCGCTGACCTCATAACCTTTGATCAACGTGCGTAGGGTATGCCAAGCGAGTTCTACATCACGGCGACCGCGGTACCAGCTCTGAAATTGGTAAAAATTGACATACTTATCCGGTTGATAGTGCTCTTGCCGCTCGGTTGGGAGACACCTGAACAGATAATCCTGAAACGTGCTGAAAAAAGCGCGACACTGCTGAATCTCTGCTGGTGAGAAACTACGTTCATCTTGACGATAGCGGTGGCTGACGCGCAAAATTACACTCACCTTCTCCCAGGCTTGTTGGACTAAAGCCGGGCTGTAGGTCAAAAACAGAGGGTAGTACTGGGGCGATTCCTGTCTTGCAGTTTTCAGGTAGTGACTGCAATATTCGGCAAAGCAATAGTACAACATCAGGGATTTACCGCTACCAGCCCGCCCGTTGATGAGCAAGGGCATGGAGCGGCTCTGGAGGACTGCTTCCTCCTCCATAGACAAAGCTAAGTTTCCCTCCTTAGTCTCTTGCATCTCCAACCAAATGGTCTCATCCGCCACCATGTAATCTGGGTAGGCACGATAGCTATACTGTTTCCACACTTCCAACGGTTGAGGATGCCGAAGTATATCGGGCTGGTCAGCTCCGATCCCAAATAGACGGGTTTGGCGCCCCAAAGCAAATCGTTCCTTTTGTTCTGGAGCGTGGTCATAAATTCCAATGAGGAACGGAAACCGTTTCCCCTGGTACTCACGCACCTGCACCAAACTGACCGCTAGATGGAGCGACCCCGCCTGCCAACATCTGATTTCCGCCCCTTGATAAAAGCTGGGGAGTTGCTGGTATAACCTACCCTCCTCCTCGTCAACCAACTGTATCACCGCCTGATAAGCCTGACGCCGTTGTACCACCGTCAGCGCTTGTCCTTGCCGAACCCATTCCCCGCTTTCCAACACTAGCCGCTCTTTGGAATGGGGAGCATTCAAAAACTGTGTCCATGCAAAAAGTGCTTCCGGCAGAGCAGGTAGTAGGTTTTGCGAATGTTCTTGTTGCCGTTGCGCCAACCAAACCTGCAACACATCATCGGGCACCAAGTCTTTCACCCACTTTTGATAATCAGGATTCTGCCGTTGCTTGAGGAAGTAGTGGTACTCATGACTACCTCTTAGCCAGAGTGCAAACAAGACCAAAACCGGTACCTCTCCGAGATAGCGCAACTGACCCAACAAACGAATATTTTTGCGGAGGTTGTACTTCCAATAGGGATAGCGGATGTCAAATAACTGACTTAACAGGATGCGATCTCCCCTCTCCAGGCGAGTGATCAATTTACTTAAGTGTTTCTCTACGTTGTATGGGGCACTGTCACCTCGAACCCACGTTGGACAATATACATACATAGGCGCATTATTGCATTAAGCATCTGCAGTCTATTTATTAATTTTATTAATTAAAAGGATACAACAAACCTTGATTATCCCAATGGCTCAACATGATTAACCTGCGATAAGTGGGGTGCAAATGTATTTCATATCCACTCAAAAGACTGTAAATTAAAATACCATTTTAGTCCGGGGCAACCAATGTATTCTGGGTACCTCTATAGCAATCCTAAATGAGAATGGAACAGGGGTCGCAGGGGCCCCGCCCCCGGTACTGGGTTCTGAAAAATTTCCGTTTCTGAATACAGTGTGCCTCTTCTTCCGGTGTGCAGGGTATTTCCCGCACCGCTTGCTCCGTCACAATCCCCTGGAAGTGGTATAAACAACTGATGTTCCGCTAGTGCCCGCAATAATTAATTCTGCCGGTGTGAAAACTTGTTCCCCAACCCGTAAAACCGCTGTTTTTGTGACCACATCCATCGATGACCGATTCTCCCATTTTATTGCGCTCCTAGAGGTCAGGCAAGAGCAATAGCAATCCCACTAATTCAACCCTAAAACTTATCCTTGGTGATCCTCATCACCGGTTGTCGCTTGGCTGGATCACTTATCCCGCAAATAGATGGCTTTAGATTAGGCGTAGTAGGGTTTTACCCCTGAAAAAAACACAGTCCTACCAAAGGAGTAAATCGGTTATGCTGTCCACCGCCCAAAATACGGTTTTGCCCTTAGAGCCGAATCCAAATACTATTACTAGCAATAGCTTCAATGTGGCTCTTGGGGTACTGAATAGTGATTTGTTGAGTCCTGTCCAAACACGTTTGCAAGCGATTGCCAGCAGTGATGATTTCTTTACTCGGGTACTTGGTGAAAAAACCAATACTGCGGAAATCCAGGCGATTCGTTCCCAATGGGCGGTTGGTGATTTTTCGGTCTTTCCCAAGCTCCAAATTTTAGATGCGGCGGTGCTCGGAGAGGCTTTTGGTGCCTACAGTGAGACCACTCAAACGATTTATTTGTCTTCTGCGCTCCTGGCGAGTGAGGCAGATGACTGTATGTTTGGGGCGACCGGGGTTTTGATTGAGGAGACCTTCCACTGGTTGGATAGTTTAGTGGGAGACGATACCCCTGGGGATGAGGGCGAACTGGCTCGTCATCTCATCTTTGGGGTCACACCTAGTGGGGAAGAATTAGCCCGAATTGGTCAAGAGCAAGACCAAGGGCTTCTCTGGCTGAACGGGCAAGCTACGCCTGTGGAACTTTCAAGTGATTTCGCTGGCAACACCTTTGCAACTGCCCGGAATATCACTTTGGGTTCGACCCCTAGGACCTTCAGAGATTGGGTGGGCAGTACGGATACGCTGGACTACTATCGGTTCACCCTAAATCAGACCAGCACGGTCAATCTCTTCCTGACGGGCTTGAGTGCTAATGCCCAGTTGGGTTTACTCGATGCTAACGGGCGTTGGCTGGCGTGGGATTGGCGGTCAGGAACTGAGTCGGAAAGAATTACTCAGGATTTGAATGCGGGTACCTACTTTATTGAGGTACAACAAGGGAGTGGGGACACCTCCTACACCCTCACTGCTTCAGCTGACCCACTGCCTGCTGACTTGGCCGGAAATACCTTTGCGACCGCCCGCAATATTACCTTAGGTTCGCCCCCCACGACCTTCAGAGATTGGGTGGGCAGTACGGATATGCTGGATTACTATCGGTTCACCCTAAATCAGACCAGCACTGTCAATCTCTCCTTGACGGGTTTGAGTGCCGATGCCCAGTTGGGTTTACTCGATGCTAACGGGCGTTGGCTGGCGTGGGATTGGCGGTCAGGAACTGAGTCGGAAAGAATTACTCAGGATTTGAATGCGGGTACCTACTTTATTGAGGTGCGGCAATGGAGCGGGTTTACCAACTACAACCTCACTGCTTCGGCAACCCCAACTCTGCCAACGGTAACCATTGCGGCGACGGATGCGGAAGCGGCAGAAACTAACCCTGGGCAAACCCCCAACCCTGGTCGCTTTACCTTGACCCGCACGGGGAGTACCACCCATGCGCTGACGGTGAACTACTCCATCGGTGGGACGGCGACCAATGGCAGTGACTTCAACCGTTTGACCGGGACGGTCACCTTTGCCGCAGGTGCAAGTACGGCGTTCATTGACATTAATCCCATCAATGACAGTGAGTTTGAAGACCCGGAAACCGTCATCCTCACCCTTGTCAATAGCTCGAATTACCTAGTTGGGACAAGCAACAGGGCGACGGTGACCATCCTGGATAATGACCTGCCAACGGTAACCATTGCGGCGACGGATGCGGAAGCGGCAGAAACTAACCCTGGGCAAACCCCCAACCCTGGTCGCTTTACCTTGACCCGCACGGGGAGTACCACCCATGCGCTGACGGTGAACTACTCCATCGGTGGGACGGCGACCAATGGCAGTGACTTCAACCGTTTGACCGGGACGGTCACGTTTGCCGCAGGTGCAAGTACGGCGTTCATTGATATCAATCCCGTCAATGACACTCTGGTTGAACCCTCGGAGACGGTTATTCTCACCCTTGTTAATAGCTCGAATTACCTAGTTGGGACAAGCAACAGGGCGACGGTGACCATCCTGGATAATGATGTATTGCCAACGGTAACCATTGCGGCGACGGATGCGGAAGCGGCAGAAACTAACCCTGGGCAAACCCCCAACCCTGGTCGCTTTACCTTGACCCGCACGGGGAGTACCAGCTCTGCGCTGACGGTGAACTACTCCATCGGTGGGACGGCGACCAATGGCAGTGACTTCAACCGTTTGACCGGGACGGTCACCTTTGCCGCAGGTGCAAGTACGGCGTTCATTGACATTAATCCCATCAATGACAGTGAGTTTGAAGACCCGGAAACCGTCATCCTCACCCTTGTCAATAGCTCGAATTACCTAGTTGGGACAAGCAACAGGGCGACGGTGACCATCCTGGATAATGACCTGCCAACGGTAACCATTGCGGCGACGGATGCGGAAGCGGCAGAAACTAACCCTGGGCAAACCCCCAACCCTGGTCGCTTTACCTTGACCCGCACGGGGAGTACCACCCATGCGCTGACGGTGAACTACTCCATCGGTGGGACGGCTACTGGGGGTACAGGTAACAACGCAGACTACACCATCGGGGGTACGTCCACCAGCGTAAACTTCATTAACCGAACTGGGACGGTCACCTTTGCCGCAGGCTCTAGCACGGCGGTCATTGACATCAACCCCATTGATGACACTCTGGTTGAACCCTCGGAGACGGTTATTCTCACCCTTCTGGGCAGTTCTACCTACCAAATTGGCACCAGTAAGACTGCCACGGTGACCATCCTGGATAATGATGTCCCCACCGTGATTATTTCCCCCAATATCATTCGAGGGACACTTAGAGCTGATACCTTCACCTATACTCCAACCCATGCCCGCACCGTTTTCATCGGGAATGGCAATGTGGACTACGGCGCTGGAAGACGGGATGAAATAGACCTGAGTACAGTGTCCTACGGAACAGTCACCTTTAACCTTGCCAACACGAATGGAGGGGGCGTAGTGTTCAATCCAGGGAATGGCAATCGCATTTTCGATGCACTCACGCTCAATGACGGCAAAGAAATTCTGTTTGAGGGCATCGAGCGCATCCGATTTGCTGATCGAACCCTTGACCTATCTGTGACACCCAACGACCCGCACTTTAACCAGCAGTGGAACCTGCACATGATCGGGGTGCACCACGCCTGGCGCTTTACCACTGGCTCCAGTAATGTACTGATTGGCATCCAAGACAGTGGCTTGGGAGTTGATAGTCAGGATCAGGACAAAGTTCACCAAGAGATAGATATAAGAAGGACAACCTTTCTTCCTTCTAACTATCGGGATGAGTTTGGGAAGCCAAGTTCTCACGGAACAGCCGTTCAGGGGATTATCGCCGCAAAAAGTAACAATGGTAGCGGGATAGCTGGAATCAACTGGAACTCTAATGTGTTCCACATTGATGTGCTGGATAATGATGGCAACGATTTATCCCTCCACGATGCGGCACAACGGATGATTAACAGTGCCAAAAATTCAGGTCAGAAGTTGGTCATCAACATGAGTTTGGGTGCTAATCCTACTACTTTTGGAGAGGACTTGGGTTGGCGAATAGGAGATGTTGTGAAGAATAATCAGGATGTGTTGTTTGTCATATCCTCTGGTAATGATGGGCACAAAAGAGAAGGTATCGGTTACCCCGCCTTCTTGGCTAGTAAGTACAACAATGTGATGGCAGTGGGAGCAGTTCACGGGACGAAAAACGCCTATGGTCAGGCAACCACTCCAGGTACTCGTATTGAATACTCTGGGTGGTGGGGTTCCCAGTACGGCACTGGGTTAACCCTAATGGCTCCCTCGGAAGTCTATACCACGAAGGCTACTCGTAATCCTACGGGTTCTGTCAGCTTTAGTTACGACGAAAAATTTAATGGCACATCAGCGGCGGCACCTCATGTGACTGGTGTAGCTTCCCTCATTTGGAGCGTCAACCCCAATCTCACAGCCGCTCAACTCAAAACCATCATGTCGGACACTGCCTATAAGGGTGTTCCTGACTATAGCAAACGCTACTATGGGGAAGGGGTAGTCAATGCTGATGCTGCTGTGCGGAGGGCGATGGCAATGGCTCGTGGGTCTGCCTAGTTTAACCTTCACTGCTTAGCTACAAAATGGGGTGGGCACCACTGTTCACCCCTGCTCTATTCCTCCCTAAATTGTGAACGTAAAACTCCAAAGCTGATCGAGCCAATGTCTCAACCAAGGAATGCCCAAAAGATTATCGAGAGGAAGAGGTTTAGTCTCAAATTACAGGAGAGCTATTCACTTCTTGCAAAAATTTTGAGATTTATTTCCATCATTGGAATTACAGTCTCTTTAAGTAGCTGTCATCCATCTTTTTTGAGAAAGTTTCCAAGTCTCGGATCGCATTTTTCTTCTGCTGAGGTTTCTATGTCTGCAACAATTCCTTTTCAAACGATTGATTTCGGTTACACACCCCTGGAAGAGCAATTTATCCCCCAACCACAAGTGTTTATTTTTACGAACCATGTAACATGGGAGCAGTTGTGGCAAAGTAGTAAAATTTTAGACCTCAATTTACAAAAACCACCAGCTCCTCAGTTTGATTTTAAGCGACAAACTCTTATTGGACTGACATCTGGCTCCCGTTCAACAGGAGGTTATGCCCTACGCATTGATAAAATTGAAGTTGTAACAAGTGCTGAGGGTGATTCCTGGATACTACATTACACGGAGTTGGTGCCTGGTAGAAATTGCCTAGTTACCCAATCTCCCACTACACCTACAGCTTTTATTGCAGTTGAGGTGCCTGTTTTACCGATCAAGCTACAGGGGAAAACAGTTTCTATGGAGTGTTAGTAGTCATTTTCCGGCATTGCTGATTCTATGGCACGGGAGCTGGAAGTGCGCCGGGGGTTCTCCGTATTTCTGAATTTGGTTCCACGTTCGTCAGCAATGGTGAGGACAAGAATAATCTTCTCGCTTTCATTGGCAATACCATCACTTTGAGTGATGTCACCGATAAAAGTACCAAAGTTCTCAGGACAGAACTGGACGTGGCAACCGAGGAGGGGATTTTCTCCCTGGATGTGGCCTTCGGTGCGGAGTTTGCCAACTATTTGGGGGTGAAAGCCGCCAACACCCTGCGTTCCGCTGCGGATGTCCAGGCACTTCTACAGAACATCTACAAACAAACGGGGCGCAAAACGGCTATTGTCTATTGGGTGTTGGATCAGATCAACCTAAGTATCGTAATGCTCACCCCAGGCATTCCCCAAGGCGTTGCCCAAAACCAGGGCGTCACGGTGGCCTCGGTTGATTTGGCAACAGGTCTGGTTCAGCAACCGAAAACTGCACCGCTTGTCTATCGGGGGGTGCCCAGTGCCCGCCGGGATGAAGTTCTCAGGGTGATCAGTCGCTTCCGCAATCAAGTGGCAGACCGTCGCTGGGTAGGGGGCAAAAAATACCTCCAAGATGCGCAAACCCTCTACCGCTGGCTAATTGAGCCGATTGAGCCAGAATTGCAAGCGCAAGGGATTGATAGCCTACTGGTGGTACCGGATAGGGGGATTCGCCTCCTGCCGTTGGCCGCTCTCCATGACGGTAAGCAATTCTTAATTGAGAAGTACAATCTGGCAATCACCCCCAGTATCAACCTCATTTCGACCCAGTATCGTCCTCTCCAGGGGGCGCAGGTGCTGGCAATGGGAGCCTCCACCTTTACAAATGAAAGCCCCCTGCCCTCCGTGCCCACAGAATTGAAGACCATTACCAGCGTCTGGCCGGGTCGCTATTTCCTCAACCAAGACTTTACCCCAGAGCGGTTGATCCAAGAGCGCAAGTCGGGGCAATTTCGGATGGTGCATTTGGCCACCCACGCCACCTTCAAACCTGGGGATTTGCGTGATTCTTACATCGTATTTGGCAACAATCAGAACCTGCCCGTCACCCAATTGCCCCAACTCTCCCTACAGGGGGTAGAATTACTGACCTTGGGGGCGTGTCGCACACTGATCGGAGACATAACTGACCCAACGGTAGAATTTGGCTTTGCGGGTTTGGCGGTGAAAACCGGTGTGCAAACCGCAGTGGCCTCGCTATGGAATGTGGATGATACCTCTACTTTTGCTTTGATGGCAGAATTTTACACCAACCTCCAGAGTACCCCGATTAAAGCAGAAGCTCTACGGCAAGCCCAACTGGCATTACTACGGGGTCAAACCAAAGTGGAAGGCGGTCAACTGCGTTTGGTGACCCAGAGAGGACAGAGCATTCCTTTGCCCCCAGAACTGGCTCAAGTGAAAGGACTAGACTTTGCCCACCCCTACTTCTGGTCTGGGTTTAGTATGATTGGTAGCCCCTGGTAAGGCGGAGGATGCTTTTGCGCCATACTTAGTCTGTCGTCTCGCAGGCATTCGTCTATTTCTATCTGGGAAAAGAGGTTTACAGCCGTATCCTGTAACCACTTAAAAGGCTGTCTCTCCCTGTTTACTCACCAGAATTTAATCCAATTGAGATGATATGGTCAGTCCTAAAAAATTTTATCAAGTGCAAATTCGTGGCGTGGATGTCTTTCACCCCCAAACTGGGGAAGTACGCTCCAGCAATGGGGATGAGATTGCCTGTTGGTTCCTAGACACCAACTACAACCATGAGAGCTTTTTTGTCCGTCATGCCTATTTTATTGGAGCCAGTAGCGACCCCTACAAAGCCCTGAAAAACTCCCTCAGAGCCGAAATAGACGAAGCCACCTGGGACACACTGAGAAGCGACACCTCCCGCCCCTTCCCCAAACCCACATCGGGTAATATCGCTGTGAAAGTCATCAACCACCTGGGCGATGAAGTCTTGAAAGTCTTTAGAGTGGAGTAGAATCGCTTGAAGGATATACAGTTTATTTGTCAATTAAAGGATACAAAAAGCCTTGATTATTCTAATTCTAATAAAATTAGCATGATTGACCAATGTATCCTATAATTACTTAAAAGATTGTATAGCAATCCTATTGGAGAGTACAACAGTAATTGCATGAGAGGTATGCTGTCAGCTGGTTTCTGTAAGTGTCTGTCTAACAATGACTTGGGCACTTTCGACAGAACTCGACAGCATCAGTCTTCCCCAGCTTGTTGCTTGAGTAGGTTAATGACATCCTCAGTTGACATACCCCCCTGCCTAAAGACAGGGGATTCTTGACGCTTCACAGACCGACGCCACCGAACCTTTCGGCTCAGTGGTCTTACTCAATCTCCACGTCCGTTTTTGAGTCGGGCGATGCCCCATCCCGACTTGTTCTATATATTTCGCTGAATTTTTCTGAAGACCCCAATGTCTTACTACATGACAAGGAAAAAAGAACACCAACAACAAAGTTTTAGATGTTAAGATATAGGAATCTTAGATTCTATGACGTATAATAAGTGTGACTGTAACCCATCACATCCTCCGCCATTTTCTCTGTATCTTTTATCCGTATCTCCCCTGACATCAGCTTGGGTAACAGGCGATCGCTTATTTCCTCTATTGGTAGTTATGGTTAGCGATTTTTGCATAAAGCACAACAGGATCGAGGTCTGCGCCATTCTCCTAGCAAATTGTTCCTAAATCTGGATTGACTCTAACAGTAGCAAAATATACTGAGTCTTGTAGTGGTTCAAAGATGCCGCTAAATTTAATAATTTCTGCTAGATCAACAATGCCCTCTATACCATCTTCAAAGGTAAGATGCAGTTGATAGTCTTTTATTGGTTTTACGGCAGTAATATCTTTCACCATTGGGATATGTTTTGCGGTTGTAGGTTATTAGCTAAGCGAATCAAACCGTCAATGGATAGGTCTTCATCAATGGTGAACCAGTGGATACCATAGCCAGATGGGGAAATTTTATAGAGGTTTCGTTCTGCTTCGGTAGCTTGAGCTAGCCGTTTGGATGTTCGATCAATAGGAATGTGATAGGTCGAGCCATCCACCGTTAAAATCATATTCTCTTGGTCAAAAGTGAGGCTTTGCACTATGTGATGTTTACTCATAGCTGATCTCCAAAATAAGTGTTCCAAGCTTCCACAATTTCATCAAAATTTTGTAGAATAATTTTACGCACCTCTCTAGTATCTCGCTTAGTCATATTATAAGCATAGGCTTCTCGAATGTCATATATAGCAATCCTACTTGATTAGTGAACAGAGATTCCCCAGAACCAAGGACGGGGGCGGTGCCCCTGCGACCCCTATTCCATTCTCATTTAGGACTGCTATAGTTCCAAATCGAGCCAATATTTGCATTCAGCTTCTCCCTTTTGGGCGTGGATGTGGATTGGTTCTGCTCCTTCGTTGGAATAGAAATGAAATCTCCAGCCACGCAAATATAGAACGGTTGGCACTACAGCACATCCTTCACCGGTTGCTCTGCTACCCGAATCTCCCCTGACATTAGCTTGGGAAATTTTAATAGCCATTCCTGCTCGATCGTTTTAAGAGATTCCAGCATTGCAGTTAGATCACCGTTAAATTGAGCATCTCGATCGGCTCGGATTTTATGTAGTTCCTCGATAATTGGATCATTCCACATGGTCATCTCCTAAAAGTTCTTCAGGTGTACCGATAATCGAGGGTTATAGTCGTTTCACAAGAAAATGCAACACTTTGAAGCACTGGTAATCACTGTATCCCCTTCTAGGAAAGGGTTTGCAGGTAAAGGCGAATGTCGCAAACTTGTTTGAAATTACTATATTTTCTATCACAGGGCGTTTATTAGCATTGGCAACTGGATAAGAGCCATTCTGAGGGTTATCAGTCCATGCTCTAGAGGAAAGCTACATCAGAAGGGGCTACATCGTGGAAAATAGAGACTATTCTTTTGGCTACACAAGACTTTCACGATATGGAGTATACATAAGCATTCTCGTCCCGACAATGTACTGCACCACATCCATCGCATACCACTATGCGGGTGGAAAGGTCTAGTTTTCCCCAGTGCCAGTTGCACTTAGAACAATGTTGGCTCGTTGCCTCCCATCGGTCGAGAATGCGAAGTTCCCGCTGGAACTTTTCACTTTTTGCCTTGCACAACTCACGAAACCTACGCCATCCCTGTCTGCTGATTGCTTTAGACAACTTGCGGTTCTTCATCATTCCCCGCACATTCAAGTCTTCCAAACAAATAACTTGGTTTTCGCTCGTGAGTTTGGTTGACAATTTGTGCAAGAAATCCGTCCGCATATCGTCAATACGACAATGCAGTTTAGCAATTCGCAACCTAGTACGCTCCCACCGATTTGACCCTTTGACCCGGCGGGCTAACTGCTTTTGCAGTTGAGCAATCCGGTCGTACAAAGGAGCATAGTCCGGGCTATGGTATTTAGTCTCGTCGCTACAAGCAGCAAAGGTTTTGATGCCTAAATCTACTCCAATGCTGGGAGATTTAGCCTCAATGTTCTCCAGTTCTACCTCCACGACAAAACTCAGAAAATACCGCTCCGCACTGTCTTTGATGACCGTAACAGAGCTTGGCTTGCTGGGTAATGGTCGGCTCCAGATAGGCTTAACGACCCCTATCTTGGCAAGGTACACGCCTTCCCCCTGCAGGGAAAACGCATTACTCATTAAGGTTGCGGATTGGTTAGTCTTTCTCTTCTTGTATCGTGGTGCCCCTCCTTCCTTGTTGAAAAACTTTTGGTACGCTTCCTCTAAATGCCTCAATGATTGTTGAAGTGCCACACTCGACACCTCTTTCAACCACTGCACCGACTCTTTTAGCTTAGTTAGCCGACTCGATAGCTGGTTGTACCCTAAATACTTTCCAACAGCCTGGCAATGAGCTAAAGCCTCATTCCAAACATACCGAGCACAACCAAATAGTTTAGCTAGGCTGTTTTTCTGTTGGTCTGTAGGATAGAACCGGTATTTATATCGGGCTACCATACGCTAAAATTGAGTCGGTATGTCTATTGTAGCACATGGAATTTAGAAGAAACCGCAACAGCATATCTAGCCTGCAAGCTCACCTGGTATTCGTCACCAAGTACAGAAGGAAAGTACTTACTTAAGAAAGTTTGAGACTGATAGAGGAATCCTTCCAAGGTGTGGCAAAAAAGATGGATTTTGCGGTATTGGAGTGCAACGGGGAAACAGACCATATCCACCTTCTGATTGCCTACCCACCTAAGTGGTCTATTTCCCAAATAGTGAATGCCTTGAAAGGAGTTTCTAGTAGGAAATACGGACAGGCTAAGTTACCAAAACCCTATGGCAAAACAGCTCTGTGGAGTCCTAGCTATTTCGCTTCTAGTGTTGGTGGCGCTCCTCTCCATGTTCTGATTGCTTACATCCAAAATCAAGAAAAGCCGTCCTGCTAGGCGTAGCCGTGCCGGAGGCATTGGACGGGATTTTAGACCCAATTCTTTGATAACAGGTACTCACAGAAATCAGGTTCCGGCGCGCTTCCCATGTGGTTACTGTTTCAATCTCCGATAGGTTTGCTTTAGCCTCGTCCCTTCAGCCGGGATAGTGCAGAAAGCTTGTAGCAATCTCACTTAAATTGTGAATAAAACTTTTATGCTCAGAGCGTATGTTGCAAGGCGTTGCCCTATTTTGATGGCTTGTGTGGCGTAGCCATGTAACCTTGCTATCAAAGCCTATGATAGTTTTTCGATAAAATTGATAGGAAAAATGTTACTTTAATTTTCACCATCATCCATGAGCGCATCGCAACTTGGAAAAACCAAGCCACCAACGGAGTGGCGGGAGTACCCGGAACCGATTGATAACCAGCAGGTCATCCGCACCCTGGAGCAAGCGCTGCAGGATTTGGAGAAAATAGGGGATGTTACCATTCCCAAGGAAACGCATCTCGCCATCCGTGAGATTGAAGATGCAAAACTCAGAGAGGAACGCATTTTTGCAGTCCTAGAAGCGGCGGGGGTAGCCTCCCTCCCCTTTAGTACACCTCTATCCCTACTGTTTTTGCTGTTGGGTTGGCGACAGGGGGTGCGCTATGAGAAGGTGCGGCGACTTGTGGCGTTGATGAAGGAGTTGGATGAGGCGTTCAAAGAACAAGGGATAGAAATGACCGCCCTGGTGGAACATCCGACCAACGAGCCTGTGGACCTTTTGCTGAGGTTTCCCGGCAAGCATTTCTTTTTGCTTTGCATCCGTTCTTATGGGGATGCGGAGGTGGTTTTTAATGAAAAGCGGCAAAGATTCTTCCAAAAAAAGCCCGATGACAAGGGTTTACGCTCAATTCTTTTAGACCCGGTTGACACTTTAATGCAACACGTTGTCTGGTTGCAAAAACACTACCGCCCATTTTTCGGCGGGACTTCCCGCGCTGCCAAACGACCTTTGCCCCGCATCCTGGTGATCTGGAAGCCCAGCCGTTTAGCACAACATCGGGAGGAATTGTATGAAACCTTTGGGGAAGCGAAGGTTTTGTCAGCTCGTTATGAAAAAGGTGGTAGCCTCTTTGCGGTGAACCGGGAGGATGTGGTAGTCTTTGTCAAAGAGTATTTAGCATTTCGTATCAACAAGGAGCGAGGCGATGAGCGGGTAGATTGAAAAATTCTTTTGAAATAGGGGGAAGAGATTAGGTCTGGTTCAGACACTCTCTCCCGATTAGGTTGCGCCCACCAGTGAAAGGGCTTGCAAAAAAACACCAATCTCTTTGCCAGGGGATTTAGGTGTTATTTGCACTATAGCATAAGCAAGCATCTTTTCGTAGTGGTGGCGTGACGCAGGCAAAAATCCTGACCAGTCACCAGTGATGCTTCCCAGAATTGTTCCCCAAACCATAGAGAGTGTTGTCGCACCTGCCCTACCCGAGCCGGTACTGCGGGAGTTTCGGGCATCCGCCATCCCCGATGACCTGACCCTCGCCAATATCGCAATCCTCACCGGGGAGCCTTTACTCGAGGAGTTGACCGGGAGTGCGCTCGGCGAGTTGGGCGGTCACAGCCAGCAGTACTGCACCCAGGCAGTCAAGAAAATCCTCGCCAAATATGAAACGGTAGCGGCAGGGGGAGCCTGGGTCTGTTACGGGCAGACGCTCGACGGGGAGAAGGGGAGCATCCCGGTCATCAAACCCTTTCGCCCCCGCAGGGTCACCCAGGGCACCGGCATCACCCAAAAACAGAAGGTCATCAAGTATGAAACGCCCGTCGGTGCCAAAGGCACGCCCATCCTACCCGTTGTCCCAGAGAAATATATTCAACTCATTGAACAGCGATTTGGGGTGAGGATTCCCCGGGAGATACCCTTCTGGCAGGCAGTTTTAGCCAATCCCGCCATCCCCTTGTCCATTCACGAGGGACCCAAAAAAGCCCTAACCGCCATTGCCCAGGGTCTGCCTGCCATTGCCATCCGGGGGGTGACCATGTGGCGGTTGAAAGGCACGGATTTCCTTAGCGATGAATTGGAAACCTTTGCCCAGAAGGGACGCCGGATTTTCCTGTTTTTTGACCAGGACAGCGCCCCCAAGACCCGTAGAAATGTGTTCAAGCAGGCGGTGAAACTGGGGCAAGCCTTCACCCGCCACGGTTGTGATTTCCGTGCCGTCACCTGGGAACCGACCCTCGGCAAAGGCATTGATGATGTACTGTTCACGATTGCCCCGGAACACCGCTGGGAGTGGTTGGGCACCCTGTTGGACAACACCCGCAACATCCGCCAACTCAACCGGGAACAGGCGGTGGAAACGGCTCTGACCCGCCTGGAATCTTCACAAAAATTAACCTACCCGGTGGAACGGCATACGGAGTCAGCCTATCTGCCGGAATTGCCTGCTTTGTCTGCCCATGCCATTCACGGGTTATGCGCCCCCATGAACAGCGGCAAAACCTATCGGATTGGGCAGGATTGGGTGTCGGCTTGGAAAGCCCAACGGGAGCATTTTGTGATTGTGCTGACTCCCTTGAACAGTTTGGGGGAACAGACGGCACAGCACTGGGGCTTGCCCCACATCCACAGCTTCCCCAACAGCGAGGCGGGGCAAAAAGGGTTGGAAGCCTGTATGCGCCATGCAGGGGGGTTGGTGTTGTGCCCCGATTCCCTGCACCGGCTCCCGGAGTGGGTGTGGAGTCAGCAAATCTTGCTGGTGCTGGATGAGGCCAACCAGGTTTTGGAACACCTGGTGCGGGGGCAAACCTTGGGCAAGCGTTGGTCGTGGATTAATTGTCGGTTTGTCCAACTAGCGCAGAGTGCCCAAGCCATCGTCGCTTCCGAAGCCAATTTGCCCGACCGTGCCCTCGACCTGCTCAAAGTGCTGAGCAAAAAAGAGACGGTGCGGCTGTTTACGCATAGGAAACACCAACAACCCTGGCAAATCACCTTTTATACCGGCTGTAGTCAGCACAACTCTGGGTTCTTTGCCGAATTGCTGGCGCAATTGCAAGCGGGTCACAAGCTGATGTTTGTGAGTAGCTCGAAATTTGCGGGGCAGAGGCTCGAGGGGATGGTGCAGGCGGTACTCCCCCAGCTGAAGGTGGTGCGGATTGATTCGGATACTAATGAGGGCAGTGCCTTCACGGACTTTTTTGAGCAACCCGACCAATGGCTGGAAGACCAGCAACCCGATATACTCATCTGTTCCCCGTCGGTGAAATCGGGGGTGAGTATCCAGGGGGGTCTGCCGCCAGAACAAGCCTACTTCCATTCGGTGTGGGGTTATTTCCCCTCGGGCACCACCGATATTCATCTGCAATTGTTGGGGCGATTCCGTCCTGCCGTGCCTCGTCATATTTATTGTCCGCCGGTGGTGTTCTCCGACTCGGATGAGAGTAGCCTGTCTGCCCAGGTGATTGGGCGGGAATTACGCAAGACAGCCCAGGCACTCACCCAATGGCTGGGTTTGAGTCATTTACTGGACATCCCGGATGAAGCAACCGAGCGCATCCAAAATGCCCTGTTTGAGTTTTACGCCCAATCCCATGCGGTTCACGGTGCCATGCGGCGGGCGAGTTTGGACTACCTGGTTCAGCGATTGCAACAGGACGGACATCAAATCACCTACCAAGCCCTGCAACTGTCTGCCCCAATCAGGGAATTGATGGGCACCGTGCACCGTGCCATCGAGTACCAGAAAGCGGAAAACCTGGCAAACGCCCACCTGGAGCCAGAACACACGGTGGACTGGGCACAGCAAACGCTCCAATCCCAGTGCAGTTTGGCGGACCGCTACCGTGCCCAAAAGGTGTTGTTGCAACAGGACTTTCCCGGGGTGGATTTCAACGATGTGGGTATCTGCCTGCAAGCGGTGGTGGAGGACTACAGTGCCCTCCTCAAGGGGGTGAAGTTGCAGGTGCACGCCGAAAACCCGGAACTGGTGAAACTCCAGGATGCCTACAAAGTGCGGGAGATTTTGCACAACCAAACCCTCAAGGGCATCCACAAACTGCCCAAGGGCACCATCTGCGCCCTGCTCATTAACACCTTGCGGGTCTTGGAACTGTTGGACAAGACGTACAGCAACCAGAGTGCCCTGGTGCAGGAGATAAAGGCACTGGCGTTGCATCACCGGCGCTTGATTGAGCGATACCTGCATTTGCACATCAAGCCAGAGCAAACCGGGGTGCATATCGTCAATAAACTCCTGAGACGTTTGGGGTTAGAGCCAAAAGCGATTGCCCGCCCGGGCACCAAAGAGCGGGAACGGCATTACCAAGTGGTAGGGAGCGAATTGCGGCGTGCCTTGTTGTCCGCCTACCGCAGTCGGTTGTCCAGCCTACGTCCACCGTTTTCATCCAATAATCTGGAGGTAAACCTAAATCGTGGACGGGGTGTCAGTACAGAACTCCCACATCCGGGTGGGGGAACGGAAAATGCAGTACAACAGCCCAATCCACCGCCGGGGAGGGAAGACATTTCTCCCTGTTGAGACCCCAAACAAGGGAATTTGAAGGGATTTCCCCCTGCTGGATAGCTGAGGGGACCAGGGGAATGTGTGGGTTGGGTCCCTGTTCAAGGATGTATGTCGTCACCGGTGCATCTGTTCACCTAGGTTGGGGGAGCAACGGGCAATCCCCATCGGCAAAACATGGGGTTTTCTCTCATGGAAGTAGTCAGAATAGAGGAGTGAGGGTGGAGGTGTGAGATGGCGGCTTAAAGAAGGGCGCAAGGATGTGGAAGTTCGAAAATGTCCACAGAGAATATGCTAATTTATGTCAAAACATACTTGGCTGGGATTAATAAATATCCATGCAGGAAGTACTCACCCAACATCTTTCCACCGCCGAATACTTGGCATGGGAGGAGCAACAAGAAGAGAAACATGAATACGAAGACGGCAGAATTTATGCCATGGCGGGAGCCAGCGAAAATCACATCATTATCACCGATAACTGCACCGCCTTCCTTGTCCCGAAACTGCGAAGTGGTCCGTGTCGCTCCTTTTCCTCAGATATGCGGGTTAACATAACCGAAAACATCTATTACTATCCCGACCTGCTAATTACCTGTGACGAGCGGGACCGCCTGCATAGAAATCACAAAAGCTATCCTTGCCTGATTATGGAAGTACTATCGGAATCCACAGAAGCACGGGACCGGGGTGTGAAATTTGCCCACTATCAAACCATTGAATCTTTACAAGAATATGTTCTCATCAGTCAATCAGCACAACGAATAGAAGTCTTTCGCCGTTACAATAGCAAACTATGGCTTCTGCAAACCTACACTACAGGGGAAACCATTCAACTACAGAGCATCAATCTGGAGATTCCTATTGCTGAAATTTATGCAGGCATTGACTTTGGGGATTAAACCTAACAACTTAAACAAATCCGTTGCGTACTGACACGATTTTCTATCAACTGTCTCAGACCTTTCCCACCCTATTGATGGAGCTATTGGGGGAAGACCCTGCCAGCATCGCCAGCTATCAGTTCACCTCGGTAGAAGTGAAGGAAAAAGCCTTTCGCTTCGATGGGATATTCCTGCCCCAAAGTGAGGATAAAACTATTTGGTTTGTAGAAGTGCAGTTCCAAAAGGTGAATGAATTTTACAGCCAGTTATTTAGCGAGATATTTCTATTTTTGCAACAGTACCGCCCGGTGCAGGATTGGGGGGTGTTGGTGTTGTTTCCAGACCGGCAGGCGGAACCAGCTCTAAGTAAGCAATATCGGGAATTGCAGGGGAGAGTGCGGGCTATTTATCTGAATGAATTAGAACCGGGGACATCGGTGATATTGGGGCTGGTGAAATTAGTCGTTACCCCAGAAACGGAAGTTATTAAAGCGGCACAGGCGTTGGTGGCAATGGGGCAGGGGGTGGATGGTTTGCTAGAATTTGTGGAGACGATATTGATTTACAAGTTAAAGACCTTGAGCCGAGAGGAGATAGAGCGGATGTTTACCCTAGGAGATTTACGGCAGACGCGGGTGTATCAAGAAGCCAAGCAAGAAGGACACCAAGAAGGCTGGAAAGAAGGGTGGAAGGAAGGGTGGCACGCAGGGGAGCAGAGGGGTAGAACCATAGCATTACGGGAAACCCTTTACCGCCAAATCGCCCGCAAGTTTGGCAGGGTGCCAGATAGCATCAGCACTAAACTAGAACAGTTATCCTTAGAGCAACTGGGGGCATTTGCGGAAGCCATCATTGACATCTCTTCCCTGGAGGAGTTGGAAAATCTCAAGTTGTAAGTCGTATATCAGGAAGGTGAATTAGGGAGATGAATATAGATTACTCTGTATATCCAGATCAGGAATTGGTTAGTTTAGATACGGACGAGGACAAGGCGGATTACCTGCACCGGATTTGTGCCGCTTGGGACTTTGGTATTTTGCCTACAGAGGATACCTTCAAATTATTTGCGAATTGGGAGCATATTTTCCGCAAATATCCTTGTTATGGCTCCCCAGCTTACCAAGCATTTCAAGAATACTTTGGTTGGGAATTATTGGAGGATACCAATGTGTATTACGGATTGAAAGATTATTGGAAAGAGGTAGATAACATTGATGGTAGATGTTATCCTGACCCTTGTGAACATATGATCTAAATTCATGCAACCATTTATCCCCCAAAATCTTGACCCAATTGCTCTAGGTATTCTTAATGTACTTACGCAACATTCTGAGTCTAATTATATAATTCTTGGAGAATATTTTGCCTTGAAACATTACTTGGATTATCGTGATACTAATTACCATGACCAAAAAAAAGAGCCTGCTCCCCGTAACTTTGCCCAGAGTTGCTTAGATTTACACAACAGCGGTGACTCCAAGGGACCAGAACGACGGTTCCGCTCGCTACTCGATACTGACTTGGTGGATATTCAATCACCGATCACGGCTCTAGTACGACAAATCAAGAGCAAAAAGGATAGAAAAATAGAGGTTTATTATCCCGAACTCATCGCCGATTTGAGAAATTGGGATCCTCCTGATCAATTTATCCAAGACAAGTGGGCTAAAACTTTCTGGGGAGTGGCATCATCTCCAGACATACCGGTTGAAGAAACAGAGGAAGAAGTATGAATCAAATCCGATTTACAACTCATGCCTTGGAAGAAATGCGCCGTCGGGGTATCACTCAAGAACAGGTAAAAGCGGTTCTTGCCAGTCCGGGACAAATCTTACCAGGACGAAATCAACGCATGATCTATCAGTCAAAGATGGAATGGGGCAGTGGCAAACCCTATTTACTGCGAGTATTCGTAGATGAAAGGGAGTCCCCAAGTCTGGTAATTACCGTTTACCGCACCAGCAAAATTCAAAAGTATTGGAGGATGCCATGAAAATCATTTACGACCCAGAAGTGGATGTGTTGAGAATTTTATTTCAAGACATACCCATTAGTGACAGTGACGAAGATGAAACTGGTATCATTTTTGACTTTGATGACCAGGGTAATGTAATTGGATTGGAAGTGTTAGATGCTTCTAAACGTATTGATGACCCCCAAACTGTCAGCTACATGATTGCAAGACCCACAACTCATTGATTCACGTAAATAAGGAGGCAACGATGCACCAACTCGCTGTTGTTATTGAAAAGGGGTAGTACTCTCTTTGTAATGCTCAAGAAATGGTGACAAGGACTCTGTAGCGGGTAGGTAGCTTTACTTCTCCAGGGAGAAGCATCACGGGGTAGGGTTAGACATTGCTCAAATATCCATGAGATAAGGCTTTGCGGGAATTAACTCCCTAGAACTTAGAGAGCCTACCGTCTGGAATGGTATCCACTCCCTTGGGAAGGCATGGTGCTGATTGTGGTATTATTGTAATAACAAACAATTACTTGGATAGCACTACCGACTTTCCGTAATTCCACCTTCACCAACGCTAGAAATATCGATGTACTCAATCCATTCTGCCTTAAAGCTCTTGTCTACTGTTGCAGGATTGATCTGTTTGACATACTCGCCTGTCCTAAAGGACAGGGATTCTTGACGCTTCGCAGACCGACGCTGGCAAGCCAGTCTGACTCAGTCTCCACGTCCGTTTTAGAGTCGGGCGTTCGCCTCTGGCGGCGCGGAGCGCTTTGCCCCATCCCGACTTGTTCTATGTTCCGAGGAGTTCTCATCCCTGTCATGGACGGCCCCGCATCCGTCACAAACCACAACACGGGTAGCCAGATCGAGCTTGCCCCAGTGCCAACCACACTTCGAGCAGGTTTGGCTTGTCGCTACCCAACGATCAATGACCCGTACTTCTCTGCCGTACTTGTTGCCTTTGGCATGGCACAAAGCACGAAACGCTGCCCACCCTTGCCGACTAATTGCCTTCGACAATTTGCGGTTTTTCAACATCCTTCTCACATTGAGGTCTTCCAAACACACGACTTGGTTTTCGACCGCGAGCTTGGTTGAGACCTTGTGCAGGAAGTCTAACCGCATGTCGGCAATGCGAGCGTGCAGCTTGGCAATCCTGAACCGGGTTCGCTCCCACCGCTTGGACCCCTTCACCCGCCTAGCCAGTTGCTTCTGCAACCGGGCTATGCGCTGGTACAAAGGCTCGTAGTTAGGGCTGTGGTACTTAACTCCGTTGCTCGCAACAGCAAAGGTTTTAATACCCATGTCAGTTTTGGAAATTAATGCGACAGGTTGCCCCATCCGGCTTCGATTTCAGTAGGTATAGCTAAACATACAAAGGTTGACATGATATGGGTCGCAGGGCGTAGCCCCACATTGGTTTCCCAGAATCTTAAGGCGACAACCTTAACCTACCTAGCTATATCTTCCGAAATAAATGCGACAAAACTCAAACTGGATGCCCTTCATACCAACCTATCCTTCACCTCTGTCGCTTTTATTTCTGCAATGTCGCTTCTATTTCTGGAAATGACACCACCATTGCCAGCGGTATTAAAAGCTATGATGCTATTGCGAATTGTGCCGCCATTATTAGTCCAAATCCCCCCGCCACTGAAACTAGCCGTATTGCCCGACACGGTGGCGTTGGTGAGGGTGACATCATTATCAGAGTAAATCCCTCCGCCAAAGCTACCAGCCGTTAGGATTGCTATAGCACTACCCTAGGGGCAATCATGCTCAAACTCACTGAGTTCTTTGGCAAAAAATTGCACCAATTCGTGACAATGTTTTTCCACATTTTTCCAGTCTTGCCAGTAGGGAATAAGTTGTTTATAGGTTGACAAATCTGTACTATCCAAATCAAAAGGTAATGGCTGGGCAAGCTGACGTAATAATTGCTGTAAAACTGATTGATGATTCGGCTGTGGATAGTATTCATCAAGTTGTTGTAATGCTAGATAACTTTGGTGTGTTCCCAATAGATTCGCCAGAGCAACCGTATCCAGATAATCCCGCGTCGCATTACGGCGGATGACCAAAAAGCTCTTGATACGCAACATTTCCGGTAGGGTTGGCACCCTAACCATACCCCCTGGCGTGTCCATGACTTGGGTTTCTAAAGGTCGGGAACGTATTAATTGTCGAATGCCTGTTTCAATGCCATCCAAAGAACCGAGGATGAGAACGGGTCGCCTGCATCGTGCGGTCTGCCATCCCGATACACTTTCCAAATCGCTGAGAACTTCATCAAAAATACTCTGCAAATTAGGGAGAATATGGTCAGTATCAAAAGAGATACGATGCTGGGCATACAGAGCACTTGCTGTACCACCTACTAGAACTGCATCGGGAAGAACACCTTGCAAGCGAGAAGCCACTGATAATAAGTCTTCCCAAGTAAAGTCGGTCATTGTTAAATGTAAAATGGTAGCTAACCAATTCCATTCTAATTCAGGTGGTTTTCCACGGGGTTCCCCCTCAAGAACTCGCTCAAAAAAACGATAGGATTGTTCACTTTCACTAGGATAATTGCGAATGACCTGCTTCAGTTTATTACGAACCATTGCTTGGGATTGCAGTGCCCGTAATAATTCTATCCAATCACTTAAAGAACCCCGACTAATCACATCATCTATAGCCGCCAAACACCATCTATTTTTTTCGTTTAATTCTAAATGTCTGTGCTTCATCCAACTGTACCCAGAATTATTTTGATTCCTGAGAAAATCTAGGTATTTACTAGTGCGATTAATATCATTGTAGCATACAGCCTGTTCACAAATTAAAGGATACAAAAAATTGTGTTTCCAAGGCTTGACCTCCATTGTCATTTGCGGAAATAAATGCGACTTTGCAGAAATAAATGAGACACCAAGGGCTAGAACTTCGGTATTATCGGCAGAAACACTTGCGAGCGTTGCATTTATTTCAAGTAAATAGGCGATGGAGTCGCACTTATTTCTGCTCCGCAGTGCTACCACCCTAGAGCAACCGATAGTGCCGTCGCATTAATTTTTGAAACTGACAGTGGTTTATCAAATCGAACCCGCCGCACTGTCCCTGCTACGCACCTTCGGTACCCGCTCTGAAAGACCTATACAACGGTGATGGCTCTCTATTGGTGTCTAGGAAAAGGTTACCTGTGATGTTCTAGGAAAGGGCAAGTAACAGAGAACTGTTCCAATAGTCTTTCCTAGACATGAAGTATGGTTAACTAGCGATGAGCAAGGGTGATGGTTCTTGATTAGTGTCTAGGAAAAGGCTATCTGCGGTGTATAGAGTAATTGCTATTTGCAGAAATAGATGAGACACCAAGGGCTATCACGGTATTTTTATAGTCGCAGGATTAGAGGTGAGTTCAAGGAGTACCTCGACAAAATTGACTGGAAAGATGCTTTGTGGAATGAGTCGTACTTCATCACTTCATGCGGAGGCGTGACAGTTTCGGTGTTGCGTCAGTATATTGAGAACCAAAACATCCCCGCCTCTCATCCCGACTCTGACCCTGCGGGTACAGGGCGGGGCTTCTCGGCGGTCTAGCTAATTCAAGGGAAGAAAAACTATGACTGCTGCTGTGTCTTCTCAGCCAATGACGTTTGCCGAGTTCTTAGCGTGGAAGCCCAACAGACGCTACGAACTACACAACGGAGTTGCGGTTGAGCTACAACCCACCGGGAAACATGATGAAATCAGTGGTTTTCTTGCCAGCGAATTAGCATTAGAAATCCGCAGGTGCAACCTCCCTTATTTTCTAGGTCGGGACACCTTAATCAAAGCACCGGAAGGGGATAGCGCCTACGCTCCTGATGGAGTGGTGATTGACCGTACCGCCTTGGCGCGGGAACCCCTGTGGCAGAAATCCTCGACGCTCATCCACGGCACCTCCATTCCTCTTGTCATTGAAATCACCAGCAACAACTGGCGAGATGACTACTGGCATAAACTCAGTGACTACGAGACGTTAGGCATTGCCGAATACTGGATTGTTGACTACCAAGCGTTGGGGGGTCGTCGGTACATTGGTGAGCCGAAAGTCCCCACAATTTCGGTTTTTCAATTGGTCAATGAAGAATATCAAACGCAATTATTTCGGGGTCATGACCGGATTCGCTCTAAAGTTTTCCCGGAATTAAACCTCACGGCAGAGCAGGTTTTTCAAGCTGGAGCCTAGCACGGTCAAGGCACTTCCGTCCGCATCAACCCAAGGGGTGTTTGATATTGATGATGACTTCAAGGCTTTGATTGACCAACTACTCCATACTGTTGCCTAAGGAGATGCGATGACTACGACACTTACCCTACGCAAAACCTACACCCTAGAGGAATACTTTGCCCTGGAAGCTGAATCAGAACGCACCGGGGGCATCCGCCGTGAATTTTACAATGGAGTAATTATCGAAATGACTGGAGGAACACCCGTTCACAGCCAACTAATTACCAGTATTAATGCCCTACTTTGGTTCAAACTCAGGGGCACGGGTTTCTCGGTCTTTTTTCCTGATCTCAGGCTTTACATACCGGCTTTTGAGCAGTATGTCTATCCCGATGGCATGGTGATCCAAAATCCGATACAGCTCAAAGAAGGGCGCAAAGATACGGTTATCAATCCCATCTTGATTATGGAAGTGCTGTCTCCTGCTACAGAAAGCTACGACCGGGGGGCGAAGTTTGCGGCTTATCGCTCTATCCCGACTTTACAGGAGTATTTACTGGTTGACCAATCCCAACTTCGGGTAGAGCACTATCGCCGCCAGGGGAATGTCGAGTGGATATTTAGGGACTATCACGCCCTGGATGACACGGTTGCACTGCCATCTCTGAATGTCACCTTTTCCCTGGCAGACATTTATAGTGGGATTGAGTTAGAGCCGGTTCCTAATATCACCCAACCCCTGCATGACCCTGCGCCTGCTGATGAGTAGAAATCCTCAACCTTGTGAATAAGAGGCGGTTTCTATTCCCTGGTGAGCCAGCCTTCGAGCAACTCTTGCATCAGCGTGGAAAAGTCACCCCCGTCCTGTGCCAACAAGCGCATTTTGACCCGCCGGTAGGTCTCCTTGCGGATGTAAGCCGTCACTTGCTCATAAGCCGGGTCAGAACGTTTCCCCCTTTTCGCTCTCCCGCCACCCGGTACATCCGAGTTGTCAGCTACCCGATAAACCGGACTTTCATCTTTTTGCGTACTCGCCTTGTTCCACTTTTGAGTTTCCATACTGTCAGATATTTGCGTATCTGAACTTTCAGAAGGTTGACTACTCCCGTTGTCAGATGTTTGCAATGTTGAACTTTTGCGTATTTGCTCTTTCACCCCATCAGATATTTGCATATCTGAACGTTCAGCAGGTTGACTACTTGCATTGTCATCTGTCTGCAATGTCGGACTTGTGTATATTTGCGTTTTCACCCCATCAGATGTTTGCGTACTCGAATGTTCGTCATGCCGTATATCTGGACTTTTGCCCTTTCGCCTACTCGCCTTGCTGTATTGTTGCGTTGTCGCACCTTTGGATGTTTGAGTTGGTGCATCTTCAACAGGGGCAATGTCTCCATCTCCTGGAGATTGTGGATGCTCTGAGGTCTCAAACAGTTTCCCAAACCGGCTCATAGGTTAATCTCCTTCATCAGTTGTTGATAGTCCCACCAGGCGTTGATGGCATTCCCATCCGCCACGTCGCATACCAGACAGCCCTCTAATCCCGCCTTCTGAAAGGCAACGTAGCGGCGGATGACTTGTTCAAAAACTGGTATTTTTTGTCTTTTGAGGGTTTGCTGGGCTTCGGCTCCCGCTTGGCTGGGATAGGGGGGCACCACCGTCAGCAAGACTTTGTAGCGTTCCGTCGCCAGTTGTCGCAGGGTGGTGATGGTCATCAGCAGGGCATCCAGAGCCAAGGCATCGGGGGTGGTTGGCAGAATCAACAGGTCGCATCCTTCGCTCAGGTCTTTTAATTCTTCCATTGAGGGACGTGCCGGGGTATCAATCACAATATATTCGTGTTCGCGCATTCGTTTGGGAGCTTGATTCTCCGTCACGACCAAGAAGGGGAGTTGTCCCCGTTGCGCCCAACGCAGGGCGGAACGGTTTGGGTCCCCATCCACAAGCAAGGTTTTGCCGCGCCGATGCAGTAGCCCCGCCAGGTGGATGGCTGTGGTGGTCTTGCCGACGCCACCCTTGAAACCCGCTAGCGTGATAATCATGCCGTTATGTTACCAAATATTTGCGTATGGAAAAACTCAGCATGATGAGTACCTGAACTTTTGCGTACTCGTTAACTGTTCTAGTGTGGGCAGACCGGTAGTGGGGTAGGAGACTCTTGTTGTTAGAGATAATGGTGGTCAGCTACTTGAACTCAATCGTCTTCAAGAACTCATCTGGGCTAATCACTACCACTTCACGGAATGGATGCAATACCAGCAAGTCCTGATCGCCACTGATGATGGACTGGGCTTGCCCATTCAACCCTAACTCCAAATCATCTTTCGGGTCACGACATTCTTGCACCTTTTCGGTTATTTCGACCAAAACGGCTCGCTCTATTGAAGCTTCTAAAAATTCCTCCCGCTCTTCCGTAGTTAAATACCGATTAAGTCTTTTGCGCCCAAGAACTTCATCCAACTCCTCCAATAGGTCAAGTGATAGTAATACTTCTCCATTCGCTAGAGCATATCGAAATGCTTGAGCAGGTTTGCTGTTCTCCAACAAAAGCGCACTGATCAGCACATTTGTATCAAAAACGCAGCGCACTTCATTCTTGATCTAGAATTGAGTGCAAGATTTCTGGGGTTAACCCTCGTGCTTGAGCATTTCGACTAATGTCACTCATCACTTCTTCCAGAAGTCTTTTGCGTCGCGTTACATCCCCAAGTTTGAGGCTGAGTAATGCTTCTAATTTGCGACGTTCCTCTTCAGATGCCGCCTCAAAAATACGGGCGACCTCAGCATTAACGCGAATTGTGATCGTCTTGGTTTCCATAGCTGTTATTTAGTCGGTTCACCCCCACGGGTGTGGAGACAACGCTCAGAGCCATAGCAGGCCTTTCATGGTAGCATCGGTTCACCCCCACGGGTGAGGAATTGGAACCAACTAAGCATTGGTAGTGATTCTAGTCTAATGCTAAAATATGTTTCCATTCAATCCACAACAAAAGTTAATCTTCTATTCACTTTTCAAGGCACCTCGACTCAATCTACTAAGATATACAAATTTAGACCCTATGAATGAACTTGTACTAAGTGGACGTTATGAAATTGTGAAGCCTCTTGGAGGCGGGGGATTTGGACAAACTTACCTTGCAAAGGATCGCTATCTGCCTGAGCAACCCCTTTGTGTCGTCAAGCAACTCAAGCCCCGCTCGAATGATCCTCGAATACTTGAAGTAGCAAAACAATTGTTTGAACGAGAAGCAAAAATGCTTTATATTTTGGGGGATCGCTGTGATGCTATTCCTCGCTTGTTGGCTCACTTTGATGAAGGTGGCGAGTTTTATTTAGTGCAAGAATACATTCAGGGTAGAACCTTGGACAGCATCATCCTCCCAGGCGAACGGTTCTCGGAAAGCAAAGTCATGGAACTTTTAGGAAAAATTTTAGAGCCTTTGTCAGTGGTACATCAAGCCCGGGTAATTCACCGTGACATCAAACCAGCAAATCTAATTTGGCGCAATTGTGACAGTAAAATTGTGTTGATTGATTTTGGCGCAGTGAAGGCATTGCGGGCAGTGGACAGTGACTGTCCCGACACGACTGCACTTACTGTAGCGGTTGGTTCTCCAGGCTATATGCCAAGCGAACAACTAGCCGGTTACCCACAACTAAGTAGCGACATTTACGCCGTTGGTACAATCTGCGTTCAAGCATTGAGAATTTCAAGTAAATAATGATGGGTACCTCTACATAATTCATGATTATTGAGAATGACCCCTGTGTTATTGATAATTACCAACGAGAGAATGGGGCTTCCGAGCCTGCCGTGTAAGTACAAAAATCAATAAGTAGAGGTACCCACATATATCTGATACATAGCACTATACGTTGTTAACAGAGTGGGTATGTTGCATGGGGTAGACTTTCTCAATCTCTTAGTAAAACGAGGGGTTCAATTCCCGGAAACCTTCATCCCGTACACATTTGAGCAATATCTAACCCTATGGTTCACATATGGTTACTTCTGGTGGGTTACTTAGATGTACGGAACAACCTAACTCTCTGACAGTCCTTGTTGCCCTATTTTTGAGTATTATAAAGATAGCATTACCCAGAAAACAATAAATAGAGGTACCTTATATGGTATCATTCTGTCCAAATCACTAAAATCCCCTGATAGATCAATAAGTCAATATAATCAATCATTTGTTTACTTAGTTTTTCACTTTGTATCAAAACACCCAATTCCATATTCAGAGAGAGAGCATAATCAGTCAAATTTGCGCTAGTGATAAAAAGTTTTTTTTGGTCAACTATTGCCCCTTTTATATGCAATGAACCATAACGTCCTTCTCTATCCAATAAACGCCGCTCCTTGGGCCAAATGAAAACTTCGGATTGATTAAGAACATCACTTCCTAGGGTAGATTCAATTCCGAATTTAATTTTGTTGTCCCCTGATGCAGGGGTTTCCGCAATAATCCGCAAGTGGATACCGCGCTCCAAGGCTTTCAACAGAGCTTTGGTAATTTCAGGAATTTTATAAAACGCAAAACTGATCAAGGTCATATGCTGATGGCATTCTTCAATTAGTTGTAATAAAACCTGCTCCGTCCTTCGGATGGTAACATTGGCAAATTCAGGACCAGTCCAGACAAGTTCAATGGCCAGGTCTTTTTGAATTGAGTTTCTTGTATATGAGGCACTTTCCAAAGCCATTGCAACTGCTCTGCTAGTGGATTCTGGTTGTTCATTTTTCCAGACATTGAACATATCAACAACAGCTCGTCTAAACTGTAAATTGACCAGTGAATTGAGTACACGCTTGGTTAAAGCTTCATTATAAAATTCATCATTTTCAGCCAATATTTTTACAACTTGGCTCAAAATAGAAGGTGGAAGTAAATCGGTAATTCGATAAATTTCAGCAAGTAGTTTAGAATTCACCATCTGGGAGGGCGAAGAAGTGAAGGTTATCTGATGCAAAGGTTGGTATTAAGGTGGAGCGGTCGAGGTATTTATTGCCCCGCTCACAGGATGTTTCAGGGCTGAATAGGCACGCATGACAAGCTGCCCAGTGGAGGGAGGGAATGCCTTGATTGGGATCATGATCCGCACAGAGTGGGTCGGAGGCACAGAGGCGGATGCTTGTCAGGGCTTGGGAGATGTGGTACCCCAGGGTGTCGGGTTCGCCCAGATTGACCAGCCCGCCCAGGGTTCCCTCGCTATCAGGGGCGGCAGTATAGATCAATAATCCTGCCTGTGGACCATGTTCCTCGTGGGGTGATTTGGCAAAGAGACGTTCACGCAAACTGGCGGCATTGTATCCACATTCAATGGCAAGTTGGCGCATCAAGGCATGGGAAAACGAATGAATCAGCACATATCGCATGGATGGCACTGGGATCTTGGCGGGGTCAAGGTTCCGAATCCGTAGCCATCGTTTCTGCGCCTCGAGGGTCAGTTGGGCGCGCTTGAGCACTGCGGGAGAGGTCTCCCATGCTTGGAGTTGGGATTCATTGAACTGGAGAAAAATCCCCTCTCCTTTGACTTCCGAGGCAGGTACCCAGGAGGGGGCGTTGCGACTGATGCGAACTCGATATTCCGAGGGAATTTCCCCAGTATCATCGAAGTCGCCAGGGGATTGGATGCGGGTGAATCCAATCAGGGCGCGTACTTCCCGAATGCGCTCCACAAGAACGGTGCGAGTGAAGAATTGTTCGTAGCCCTTGGGAGAGCTGACCGGACGTAACTGGAATTCCTGGCTCGTGGGGGTGGGTACCGAGAGAGATAACACTTGCCACTCCGGCGTTTTTAGGTCTTGGGCATGATCCTGCTTATTTTGCCCCTGACGGAATTGCTCGATGCTTGCCCAAATTTCCTCGTGCGTGTATTTGAGAAATTCTAGTAACTGACCCGTTCTCTGTGCCATCCCCAGGGAAAAAGCGAGGGTCTGTGGGTCTGGAGCGTCCCCCAGAATGTCCCAATGTTTTTGAACCAACTGGGCTAAAGGACTGGCATGAAGCGGGATAGACAGGGCTGAGAGGGTGATGGGAAACCAGCTATTGGAAGCCCCCAGGAGCATCGCCTCCATCTGTTGGTCACACTCATCATCAAAATCCCGGAGATGGGGATGCCGCCCGCGACATTTGGGCATATTTTGTTTGCCGTTTTCCCCAAATGCGTCAGATAATCGGCGTGACCTTTGACAGCCCTCACAGCGGACCACAATGTCTGAAGCGGCGCCGGTCACCCCGTACTCTTCAAACCGCAGTACCCCCTGGCAATCGGATGCCCCCTGATGGACAAAGTAATGCCAAGGGAAGTCATCTAGGTGTCCATGTTGGCACGCCACTAAAAAACGGGCGGGAACGACTGCTGGAGGTTTGCGAGATTTTGGGCAGTTTTTGTGAACATAGCGAGTCTCATTGATGCGGTAGGGCGAAGACTTCAGTTCAAATAATCCCGATTGGAGGGGAGCGAGTAAGCGACACTGGGGACAAACCATCCAGGTCGGAAATGGGGATACGGGTACGCCGATACGAGCGGCTTCGTCAAAAGGATTGGCAGATTCTTCATCCTCCTGCGGGATTGGGGGAGAACAGAGTTCCTTGACTTGGGTACCTAACTCTCTTCGCACTGCCGCGAGCAGGCGGGGTTCGCTCAGTAGGGTGGTGGTGGCGGGGTTTTTATCCCATCCATCAAGTCCCATGACCATCACCGAGAGGTGGGGCAGATCGGCAATCGAGCCAATCCCAAAGGTGTAAAGAATCTGGCTGGGGCGGAGTTCTCCCACCTTATAGCGGTACGGGGAGCCGGTCATGGTTTGGCGATGTAGGGCTGGGGAATCCGGGCAAAGTCATCGTCAGGGGGCTGATCCGTCAGCACTAAATTGACTGTGGGTTCGACGTTGCGAAGGGAGTTGAGGCAAGTAAATTCTTCCCAGTCTCTTCTACCCGCAGAGGTGAGTAAGCTGACCGAAATGCCATCTCTGGCGGTGACCTGATACTTCAATTGTGCACCGCCGACAACCCTTTGCACGCACGCCAGCCAGCGATCAATTTTCCCCTCCAATTCACTGCGAAGGCGTTGTGCAGTTTGGGCATTGCCCACCAGTTCTGCACGGCGCACAATGGCATCCACCGCCGCCCGCACGTAGGGATGGTTCCGCTCAATCGCCCCCGCCTGCTCGTTGCCATTCAGTTCCTCACTGGCGAGGCGCACTAGAGCAACGAGGATGGCACTGAGACCCCGGTAAAGGGCACCCGACGAAAAGGGCGTCACGGACAAAGCCTCCACATTTTGATAGAAGGTGGCATGGTAGTGGGCAAACCGCTCGTAATGGGAGAGATCCCGCGGGCGTGCCCAGTTGTAAACGGTGAGAACCAGTCCAGGATGGCTTCTCCCCACCCGTGAGGTCGCCTGGATGTACTCGGCGGTGTTTTTCGGTTGCCCACAGACCACCATCACCCCAAGACGGCGCACGTCAACGCCCACCGAGATCATGTTGGTAGCCAGGAGGACATCCAGAGGGTCAGGTTGTTCCAGTCGTTGCCCCGCCTTGCGCCTGGCTTGATTTCTCTGGAGTAATTCAGGGTCAAACGGGGTTTCCAGGCGGTCAAGAATCCCCGGAATTTCCGTAGAGTCTTTGCGGGCGGTGAGTTCATCCACATCCGTTGCCTGCAGACGACGGTTAGCCAAGCCCCGTTGGTGCATCTTGGTCAAGCGGGTGCGAATATCATCTTCCACCAGCCGACGGGTGCCTCCCAATTCCCGCACCGAGTTGAAATAACCCACCAGGGTCATCCAGGGGTCAGCGGCAATCCCGTACTTGTTGTAAAGCATTTGTGCGGCGGAGAGCACAGCCAAATAGACCCGAATCATGGTGGCTTTCAGCCGACGCCCGGGGGCACAGATACCGACATAGCGTCGCCCAGGACTATAGCGTGCGGAAGTAGGGTCGTTGTCCCGTTGTCGAGAGAAAAAGTTATCCCTGATGTCGAGTCCCTGGGGGGGAAATACGGCCAGTTTTCTCACGAACAGGTTGTTGACCTGCGCCTCCGCTTGGCGAATGGTGGCAGTGGAAGCAATCACTTTGGGACGCACGGGCTGCCCATCCACGTCCCAGGTGCAAAGGTAATCCACCGCAGTCTCGTACAGCCCAACTAAGGTGCCGAGCGGGCCGCTGATCAGGTGCAACTCGTCCTGGATAATCAGGTCTGGAGGACGCAGTTTAGGGTGAGGGATAGTCTTGGCGGCAGGGAAATTACCCACCCGGTTGTGTCGGTCACTATCTTCAATGTCAGGAGAACGAAACCCGTGCCGTTCGCAGTAGCCGTTGACCTGACCAAACACCATTTGCACTTCCCCTTTCCAGGGCATTTGGGCAAATTTATCTACCGTTGCGATCACTAAGGTGGGCAAGCGGCGATAAATTTCCTCATCCACAACAATCACAGGCAGTCCTTCACCCTTGGAAAAGGGGCATTTCCCTAGATCGTCCCCGCATTTAATAAATGTGCGCCCCCGACCTCTTTCAAAAAGCTCGACCTGAATATGGCAACCGGGATGAATCTTGGCACCACACCAGGGACAGTTGGTGAGTTGATGGGGGGTTCCCCGGCCACGGGGTCGGGATTCCCGATGTTGTTTGATCGCCTCATCGCTGTCGGCGGTCTTGTTGGGGGTGTTTTTCTGCCCCACCCATAGCCCAATGCGAAAGGGTTCTTGCCCCCACTGGGCTTCGTCTTCCCGACGGATCACTTCACAGGCACAGATCAGGGCGGTCGCCCGTTGGAATTGCTGGAGGGTGAGCAGTCGCAGGGTATAGCGCATGAGAACCGCCACCCCGTGTTCCCCATCTCGACCCGCCACCCGCCCCTGGAGGCGACGGAGACCGATAGTGTAGGCGGTCAATCCCAGATAGGCCTCGGTTTTGCCCCCACCGGTGGGAAACCACAGCAAATCAGCCACCGCTTCGGTTGGGTGGGAACGGTCAGGGTGGTGTACATCCGTGATAGACGGCACATTGAGCAGGATAAATGCCAGTTGGAAGGGATACCAACTCCGGTTTTCGGGTCGGTCAAGGTCGTTAAGGGATACATTTTCACCCCGCCGCCGTTGCTCCGCATAAAGGGTGTGGATGCGCTGGAGGTACATTGCCCGATTCATGAAGCGAAACGCCCTAAAGGCATGGATGTTGTTCTCCAGGGTGGTGATACCCTCTTGGATACGGCGGAGGGTGTGACGACAACGGTCGAGTGCCTTCTGCGCCACATCCTGGTAGGGTGACAGTCCCTCATCGGGATCACTAAGGCGGCTTTCCTGTTGGGTGATCCAGGTGTCGTAGGCGGCGGCTAGGGGTTGCAGGACGGTGCGGAGGTCTGTGGGGCTGGCAATCTCAGAAAGGTGCTTCATGTCCAAGACCAGACCCGCTAATCCGGGAATTTCCCGTACTGTGGGGGGTTTGGTGGCTGGTACTTCGTAGGTGGGAACGACTCTGGTGGATAGCCGGACGGCTCGGCAGGGGTTGCCAGGGGCGACCTCAGCATGAACCCCAACCCCATGACCGACGGCAAATTCTACATGGTGGCGGTAGAGCATCGCCATCGCCCGATTTTCGTCACGGATCACCGGATCAAGGACGGAAGCACGGTCGTCCAGGGGCTTTTTTTGAAAAATGTCTGCGACATTGGCATCTGCCGAACTGACGGAAATTTCCGGTTGGAACAGCCAAGCCGTATCTTTGGACTCATTAGGTTCGGTTTGCTCATTGACTAAAAAGATGGTGACGATCCAATCCCCATCTGCCAGTGGGCGCATCCGGGTTCGCAAAACAACGGCAGGGGCTTGATCTGGCGCAGGGGGGGTAGCCGTATCTCCCTCGACCAGGGGTTGAACGATGGTGCCGCTGATGGGATAACGCTTCCAGACGGTTTTGGGATTGCCCTTGTCGGTGAGGAATTGCTCGCTGGTTTGCCGCTCGTACCGCCCCCAGGAAGCAGTGATGCAGAGGGCTTTAGCTCGTTTATCCACACAGAAGGTCATCCCCAGTGAGGACGGGAAGATGCTACTGGTGGACACAAGGGCATCGGTAGCACCCTCTTCGGGGTTTTCCTTGTCGGCGATGGCAATGTCATCAAGCTGTTCCGGCTCCCCATCCCCAGTCTGGTTACGTTTTTGGGGGGCGATCACCCCAAGGAGGTACCGTTCGGTCATCCGCGCCTCGTTCACTTCCTCTTCTTCACCACCGGCGGGACCATACAGGTCTTTGATGATGGCAGATTCTAGCTCGGCTCTCAGTTCACTCGGGGTGGGGGGGTTGAGGATTTTTGAAGGTAGCTGATCTGGCATCGGTGCCGGTTCAAAATGTTCGTCTAGGGTATCATCTGTTTCTATTTCTTCTATTTCTTCACTCGGTTCGGGAATGTTAAGGTCTTGAATGAGTGGGTCGGATGGCAATGGCTCGCTGTGTCTTTGGTAGTATTGGGCGATGGCATTAATAATGTATTCGGCGGGGGGATGTTCCTCAATTCCTAAACAGGAATCATCGGGGCGAATACCGTTAAGCAGTTGGGCAAGGGCATGGTCGGGAGCGGAGATCACTGACCCCCAATCCAAACGGGCAGACCCGGACAGGAGTTTTTGGTTTACCTCATTGAGGTCAAGGTCGCCGGGGAGAATGGGTGGGAGTTTGATCCGTTCCATGCTGGGGAAATGGGGCTGGCGGCATCTTTAACTTAACGGTATGATAGCCAACTTATCCTGGGTCTGCCTGGGGGGATATGTCCCGATGAGCAAATTTATCTTGCCGGGTGGTGACCGGAATGACGATGCGAAGGGGAATTGGGGCAAAGAGATCGGTACTAATGACCAGGACAGGACGGGTTTTCTGGATTTCTTGACCACGGGCGGGGTCGAGATTGACGAGCTAGATTTCGCCACGCTTAGGGTTCAACACCAGGAAACTCCCAGTCTTCGCTATCTAAGACAGCAAATTCGGTGAGGGCTGGATCGGTTTGGAAGTCTGTGGCAGTATCGGCGATAAAGGGAGCTAATGCCTGATGGCGTTGGGATAGGGGTAGTCTCGCTATCTGCTGGAGAGAGGGCTGAATGGGTCGTGGGGGTGACGGGGAGACTTTTTTTCGGAGAAATTCCACAAAGTCTAAAACTTCTTGCTGTTTTTCCGGGGGTAGTTGGCGCAGGTGGGTGAGGATGGCTTGTTCTAGGGATGTGGTTGTCATATCAAGACTTTCGGTTGAATTTATGAAATTAATCAACCCAAGGCGATATTCTGGGGTATTGCTATTTATCCTAACTGGGGATGGGGCTGGTCAGGGGGAGCGTTTTTCGAGCTTTCTTCTAGGGTGAGGTTTTTGGTTTGAGTTGACTTAATGAAATTGCTAAGGCTACCGAATTACTCGAATTTCTATTGCTAAGGACAGCCTGCTCCACGTCTGATCACTGGTTATGACGGGCAAATTTAGGCTCATCCCTAAAGCAAGGCAAGCTCGGTCGCCGAGGGAAAGCCCTTGGGATTTGGTGAGTGGTCGTAACAGACCAGTGGTCAGTGCTTGTTGATCGTTAAAGGCAATGACTTCTAAATTTAAGTGTTTAAGAATTTGGTGAATGCTGGCTTCAGGGATACCTGCGTCTGCTAGTTTGGCAATTACTTCGGATAAATTCACAGCACTGATAACGGACTGGGGAATGAGGGGTGCAATCCCATCACTGCCTGCTTCCTGATTGAGTAAGACTAAGACGGCGGAGGCATCGAGAACCACCCTACTCATGGCTGGCTTCCTGGCGGCGTTCTTGGATCAGTTCTTGGGAAAGGTTGCGATTGGCTGAAATGTATTGTCTAACAATGGCTTGGGCACTTTCGACAGAACTTGGAGCGGACAGTAGGGGTTGCTCATCGATCACCAGGATCGCTTTGTAAGCTCCTGTGGGAATGTCGAGAGGGGGATTGATGGAAAGCTGCCCATCATTGGAAACTGTAACAATTACTTCTAAGCTTTTCATGGTGGGGAACTTAATAGGTAGTTTTCCAAACCATTGCCCCTGGGTGGGGTCGGGATCGCCTTGCGGTATTCCGGGGTATTGCTATTTATCCTAACTGGGGATGGGGCTGGTCAGGGGCAGGGATTGGGCATCTAGGCGGGTGAGGTCAACGGTTTGGCTGGCGTGGTCAATGTCAATACCGATGAGTTTGCCCTGGTCGTCAAAATCGAGAACAATACCCTCGCTAATTGCTTGGGAGTCCGTTTCGGGGTAGTAATGCAATTTCATGATTGATCTGGTTTGAAGCTGCGGTCTGGAAAGGCGTTGTGCATGGTTTCTCCATCTTCTAGGGTAACGACTCGGAAATTATAGCCAGTGACGGATACGTCCATCGGGTTGCACCTGGCGATAATGGGGGTTTTGGATGGCGGCTTCACACCATTTTCGCTTGAGGTAGGGGTTGCAAAGTAACGGGTGGTTTTCAAAACAACTCGCCCTGGGTGGGGTCGGGATCGCCCAAAAGAACGCCCTGAGAAATGTAGCGTCCTATCTGAATTTCAGGAGTTTTTTGGCTGTCTTTTTTTTTAGATTTGCTGTTCTTTTTGTTCTTGTTATCATGAAGTCCCTGGGCAACTTCGATGGCATAACGACGGTGATTGAGGGTAAGCAATCGGTCTAGGATTTCCCGACGGGCAGGTTCGCTGAGGGTGAAGCGTAACCCCTGTTTGGTCTGGTGAAAGCCATGTGCGAGGTCTAAATCCTGCCAACCGTAGGCGGCGGCAACGGCGTTGTCCATTTGGATGTGTAGCTGGCGGAGGGTTTGAATGTCGGGGTCGGTTTCGTCGGGGTGGTGGAAGCGGTTGTAGGTTTTGGTCAGCCCTTCTTGGCGGGCAAGCATGATGGCTTGGCGATGGGTGTAGTATGCCTCTCCTATGGCTTCGAGGGTGTCGGTGCGTTCGGGGAAGGGGAAGGTTTCAAAGCCATCTGTTGGGGAATACCGAATCCCAGCGTCTCTAATTGTTGAGCAGTTATGCCATGCCCAAAGATCATGTATTGAGGATTGCAGCACAACAAGGTCAATGGCTTTGTCAAATGTAAAAATGACTAGAGCTTCACTAAAAACTTGTCGTGCAATGACAAATTCAAAAATCAGCATCTTGTTGTGACGAGATGTCAATAAAACCCGCTCACACCCCGCGATTGCTGAGTAAAGTGCTGGTCGCTTTTCCGCATATATCCACCATTTTTGTGGTAAGGGCTTTCGTAGGGCAAACTGACCATTTTCTTTGCGCCGTGTTCGCTCCGGTTTAACTTTCTCTTCCACAATTGCCAAACAATCGGGATAATCGGCGGCATAGGGCGCACCTTTGGGATTTTTGGGATCGTCGTGGTCTGCATCCAACGGCCAATCAAAGAAATTGATCACCCAACGGCTGGGGGATTGGTCGGGGCGGGAGTTGAGGTCGTCGCCATTCAGATAGGGAAACAGCACATCTTTATTCTTTGGATCCTTATCGATCAATGCCTGGGCTTCTGCGGGATCCAGGACAAAACCCATTCCTAAGACATAAGAGCCGATAAAAGACTTGCCCTCATTTGCCACCAGTCGAAAAGGCTTACCCGCTGATTTCCCTGGCACTGTCAAAAATGCCGTAATCCCTGAGACTGACATATCATTCAGCGCATAATTTTGCTGCCATTTTCCTTTGTGTAGCCACACATACGCCACCTCCAGCGCCGCCGTTCCCGGCCAAGGACGACTGGGCACCGCACGGAAAATCGTGTAAGCTTGGGCAGTGAGTTGATCTAACCCCACCTCACGGGTATCGCCCTGGGCAATCGTATTCGTCGCCACCAGTCCAACATTGCCGCCCCCGGCCAGCAAATTCCCCGCATTTAGAAAAAAATAGGCACACAGGTCGGCACTGCCCCGTTGCCCCCCGGCAAGGTATTGCACCAGAAATTCCCGATAGTCCTTCCCCACCGTGCCGGTGATTTTTTGTCCCCCTTGAAACGGCGGATTGCCCACAATTGCGCTAAACCCCTGGGGTGCATCCCCTGCCAAAAACACCTCAGGAAACTCCAATGCCCAATGAAACGGCTGTCTTGGCGGCTGTCCTTCCGGTTTGCCCGCATTCAGCATCCCCCGAGCCTTTTCCCGAATCTGCCGCAGTTTGTTTTCCCGCTCCCGCCCGTCCGCTTCCCCCAGTGCATCCGTCACCAGCCCCGACAGGACGCTCAGTTCCGCCGCTTTCAGGTTTCCCGTACTCCCAGCTTGCGCCAACGCCTCCCCGATCAGATAATCCGCCGCAATTTTGATATTCCCAGTCAGTTCTTCCGCTTCCGCTTGCAGGGCTGACTTGCGGGTCAGGTCGTAAATGTCGTTGACCGTGAAACTCTCCAGTTCTCTCCGTTTGGCAATGGCTTGCTCCAAAAGGGGTCGCCAAATCTCCGATACCGTCCGCAGTTGCACGGCTTGATTGTCCGGGTTCAGGTTCAGAAAATAAATCTGCTCGGCACGGGTCACCCCCAGCAACGAATCCCCACAGCGCAGGGCATGATCCAGAAACGTAAACGGTCGATTTTTTTGCAAGGTGATCAGCCACAGGGACAATTTCGCCATCTCCACCGCCATCGGGTTTTTGTCCACCCCGTATAGGCAACGGTCGGCCACAATCCGCCGGGCGACGGTCAATCGTTCATCCGCATCCTTGGGTATCGGGCATTCCTCCGGTCGGGAATCGGACAAGGTGCCATCGGGAGCCACCACCACCTGCCCCGGATGCGAGCGTTCCGCCTCTGCCCATGCCTCCACCAGCCGTTCAGCCAGGTAGCGACAGGTTTGCACCAAAAACGCCCCACTCCCCATCGCCATATCGCACACCTTGAGTCGGAGCAATTCCGCCGCCGCTTTCAGCCGCCACGCCTCCCTCGGTTCCCCCTCTACCACGCCGCCATAAACCAGGGGTTCCAGGGTGTACTTGACAATCTCTTCAGTCAGAGAACGGGGCGTGTAATGGGTGCCCGTCTCCCGCCGATTGACTCCTTCGGTGACAAAAACACCGCCCGCCGGGATGACCACCGGATAGCCAAAGGTGTCCTGTCGCAGAAGATTTGCCCAGGGGACTACCCGCTCCCACAACGCCCGGTCATTGCCACAGGCGATCAGCAGTTTCTGGCTTTCTGGAGTTGCCCGGTCGCCGCCACCGTTGGTGAGTGCCTTACGCAGTGCCGATTCGGAACGCCCGGTTTGCTCACGGAGAAATTGCACCAGGTCATCGGTTCCCTTGGCCTGCCATGACTCCAACTCATCGAGGGGGACTTCCGGTTCTTTGTTTTTCGTGCCTACCAATCCCAGATAGGTCACCTGCGCCCTGGCCGCCGTGTGATCCAACAACTCCTCGTACACATGGCCGATCTGCTCGATGTCCAACGCCCGAAACGAGAGCTTGCGGGGTTCCACCCTGCCACCGGGCACCTTGACCTGAAGAATTTGCAAGGCTTCCAGTAGGTGCAACACCGTGCGGTTGTTGACGGGGATGGGTCTCGCCGGGGTGTCCAGCCAATGGGTGCCCATAGCCCGCCCTTCCAAAAAGGGAAACCGATCCGGGTCAAACAGCTCGCCCCCATAGGCAGGCAGTCGCAGTGCTTCGTGGTGAATGCCCCCAAAAACCGCCCGGAATGTTGCCAGCAACCGTACCCAAGCATCCCAGCGCCGCTCCAGCAATTCTTCCCCGTGTTGGTCAGCCATCTCCCGCAGTTGCGCCCGCAGGGTGGATACGGCATAGAACTGGTCATAGAGCGGGTCGCCCAGCAACAGCAACCCCCGTTCCTCCGCCGAGAACAGAAAAACCAACCGCATCATCACCGTCAAAGCGGCCTGGTAGAGTGCGGTTTCGGAAATGCCCCGGAGAAGCTCCCGCTGGCGATCCTGGTCAATCCGGTCGAACGCCTGCACCAGCACCTCGACCGCCTTACGCACCTGCAAACCCAACTGGTCGGTGACTTCCTTTTGGTCATCCTTACTCCGGCTCAGCAACTCTTCCGGTGTCTCATGGGGTTCTACCCCAAAGAATCGCCGCACACCAAGGAGCGTGCAAAAAGCCCGCAGGGTGATTTTCTCCTCAAGCCACAGGTTGGCGTACCAGGAGATGTACCCCGTGGACTCGCCCCGGGGGGCGTTTACCAGCATCCATTGTTCGCCGTTGGTCAAAAGACCCAGCCGCACGCCCGTAGCGTGGAGTAACTCCATCATCCCGGTGGCGGGAGAAGCCTTCCAGCGAGAATCCTTCAAGGTTTGCTCCAGTCCCTGCCCCGGTGGCATCGCCTGGATCAGCAAGCGGGGTTGGTTCGTTTCCGGTTCCACCACCACCCAATCGGGGCGCAGGGTGACCTGGTGTTCGCTGAGCCTGACGTGCAGGCTGGTGGGGATGGCCTGTCCCTGGTACAGTATCTCTGCGGGAAAACCCAGCACCTCCGAAAGCACCCACTCGACCCAGGTGCGGTGAATGCCGGGATCGTGATGGTTCGCCAACCATTCCTCATAAGCCAGCCTCAAAACCCTGAACCGTTCCGAGTCATGGGGTTCCAGCCCCTGGGGAAAGGCATCCATGAGCACCTGGAGGCTCAGGAATGGCCCCGACGCTTCGACCAGTGAGAGCCATTCGGCGTGGTGGCGGGCGATTGACATGGGACAGACCTAGGGATGGGCAAACTTTTTGGGAACCAGGAACGTGATTGCCAGCGGGAATAGCCGGGGCGTGGGGTCGCTAAAGCGTTTGCGGATCAGGTTCGATTCCTGCTCAATTTCGATGGGAATCTGTTGGAGTCGCTCCTCCAAACTCCGACGGTTGCGTTCAAATTGCTCCCGCTCATTTTCATTAAACAGCGACAGTTGCATCAATGGGGGTTTCACCTCCTCTAGCTCCCGCAGAATGCTGTTTTTGAGTTCGTTCAGGATGGCGGTGATGTCGGCCACCTCTTTCTCGCAACGTTCACTCAAGGTGTTTTTCAAAGAAACCGCCCGCTCCTCTTTGCGGACATCCAAGCTTTGCATGAGCGGCTCGGAATAAATATCCCAGAGGGAGGCCAAGTGTTCCTTGGTGGCATCGGGAACCGGGTCGGGCAATGCTGAATTGAGAGCCTGACGCATTTCCAAGAGACTGTCGAAACGCCGAAAGCGCCCCTCGCGAATCCTCCCCCCGGCGGTGATGACCTCCTCGTGGAGCCGCTGGTGGTCGCCGCCGAGGATGACCAGCCGACCGAAAGCGACCACCGCCGGAACGTCCAATGCCGAACTAGGTACCAAGCGGGCGGTGACCCGATGGAGGGACTTGTTTGCACCACTGGCCCAGACCTCAGCCCGCAACAAGCGCAAGCACATTTGTACCAGTCGGTGGTTCAGATGAACCAACACCACATCATCTCGCCCGTGAGCAAGGTCTGGGTCAAAAGTAACAGGCCGGATTTCCCCGGTGTGGGGGTGTGCCAACCCTTGGCTACAGGCCGACCAACTCCCTCGCAAAGCAGGCAGGTGAAACAGCCCTTGTGCTCCCGGAATGGGTTGCAGTGCCGGTTGCTGGGCGACATCAAGACCCACCCGCACGACCGACTCGATATTTTCGGGTGTTAACCTCAAGTTTGTGCGGGTCTCTTGCAGTTGTTGTCTGAGTTGCTCGATTTGTTCTCTGACTTTACGCTCAAATTTCAGTAGGCGGCGCACCGGCTCGCTTTCCTGTTCCGCCTCGCGGGTTTCCAGCGTGACCCTTTTACCCAACATGGCCTCTTCCACTTGGCTGGCAATCACCGGGCCGACTTTCCCGAGGTCTTCTCGGATGGTGTTGACCTTAAGGGCGGCTCGCATCAAAAACTCCAAATCCCCTTCCAGGTCACCGGGCCGGCCCATCCCCTGAGTAGAATAGCCCTTGCCGACGAAGTGATAAATCATCACCTCGGATGCCTTTTGCCCGTGGCGGTCAATGCGACCGTTGCGCTGTTCCATCCGATTGGGATTCCACGGAATTTCATAGTGGATGAGGTTGGCGCAGTAGTTTTGTAAATCCAAACCCTCCGATGCGGCATCCGTCGCCAACAAGATGCGGACATCTGCTACATCTGGCCTCGCTTGAAATGCGGCCTTTACTTTTTCCCGTTCATCAGAATTCATCCCCCCATAGAGCATCATCAAGCGGTCATTTTGAGCTAACCCCTGACCCGCAAGAAGCTCATAGAGCCATTTTTGAGTTGTTCGGTACTCCGTAAAAATAATCACCCGCTGGTCTGACCATTGCCCTTGGGGGCGAATGTGATGATTAATCCAATTCAAGAGTTCTTGTGCCTTTGCGTCTGGACGACAGACCGCCTGGGTCCCCCACTCCCTCATAAACGTTAGTAGGGCTTGCTCCTCAGGGCTTAATGCTCGCAACAAAGTCGAAGTTTCCGTGACCGTATCATTCTCCATTGCTTCGATGAAATCATCGTCATCGCTATCTTCCTCAACCTCTGCCAAACGACGACGTAAAACTTCAACTTTGGGTTGGGCAAAAGGGCGAATTTGGCGGTATTGTGCCGTTTGAATGGTCTGCTCATGCTTCTCCAGCGTGGTCAAAAACGCCTGGGGTGACGAGAATAAACGTTTTTTGAGCAATTTGAGGACAAATTCAGTAGCAGTCTGTTCAACTTTGTCCCTAGCACCTTCCCGACGCAGTTCCATATAACGCTTCAGGGCATGATGAACCTGCCGCTCTGCTTGGGGGTAGGATACTTCAATGGCTTCCAGCTTACGGGATGGGAAACGGGGCGTGCCATCCCAGCGAGGGGGAAGTTCCTGCTTGAGCCGCCGGATCATGACCACCTGCAGTTGGTTACGGTCGGGCGGGACACCCCGGGCAAACCGCTGGGAATCCAAAAGTTCCAATAAAGCGGTGAAGCTTTCTGGGTAACCGTTATGGGGAGTGGCGGTCAAAAACAGTTTGTGCTCGAAGTGGGGTGCCAAAAGACGGATGGTTGCCGTTCTTTGCGAGTCAATCGCATAGTTGCCACCCCCTGCGGGAGCCACATGATGAGCTTCATCCAGGATCATGAGGTCAAAGCGCCGTGGGTAGATGGACTCTCCTTCAGCGGGTAGCACCTCCCGCATCAGCCGCAAGGGGCGGTCTCGTTTTAGAAAATCAATTGAGGTAATTAAGCGGGGAAAATGAGTCCAGGGATTGATATGTAAACCCCGACTACGCCGGAGTTGACGCAATAACTCACTATCCACGATCCGGAACTCCAGACCAAACTTGTCCCGCATCTGGTCATGCCACTGTACCTGGAGCGAGGAGGGACAAATGACCAAAATCCGGCGGGCACGGTGCCGCAGGATCAGTTCCTGGATCACCAGACCCGCTTCAATGGTTTTTCCCAACCCCACGTCATCGGCGATCAACAAATTTACCCGCGGCATCCGAACCGCCCGTACCACCGGATCCAGTTGGTAGTCTTCAATATCAATCCCACTACGAAACGGTGACTGCACATTTCTCATATCAGCACTGGAAGCCGCCCCCCATCCCACCGCATCCAAAAAAGCATCAAGTCGCTCCGGTGGGTCGAACCCATCTGGATAAGGCAATTTTCTGGATTCAAATAGCACGGCTCCCGGTTCAAGTTCCCAGATAATTTCTAGTTCCTCTCCCAAAGCATCATCTTCAACAGATGAAAGGCTCACTAAATGTTGAATCGGTTGCTTGTGAAGGGGCAACAGATAATTCGTGGTTAAGGCGGACACTTTGACGTTGTTGACCACGAAACGCTGACCTCTCACTTCCACAAGCTGACCCTGCTCTGGAATACTTCCTAATCTGCTACTAAGAGAATCCCTATCGGCAGTAGCGTTTGCAAAACCAGCAGGATTGAGAACCATATAGCAATTCGTAAGAAGCAAGAGCATTAAACAGTTTCTAATCTCAGGATATACCAGGCATCCAGTTTAGACCAGGCACCCAAGTGCATATTCTCCGAAATGATTGGATATAGTATGACCATTACAAGGATAATTGAGAGACTTTGTAAGTTGATCTACCCCACCATTTGTTAGCAGAAAGTTAATGCTTTAGCAAAATGACTCAAATTTGTTTTAATTTTATAGAACCCATTTGACATCTTATAGAATACAGAGAAATTGCATGGACACAGTGGAGATAGTATGGCGTATTCCAGCGACCTTAGTGATGCAGAATGGGAGATTGTTGAACCGCTGTTATTGGAATTACTACCCAAGAAGAAAAAAACTCGTCCCCCCAAATGGACAAATAGACAAATCATTAATGGCATCTTGTATCAACTCAAAAACGGTTGTAATTGGTGTGACCTACCTAGAGATTTACCCCCTTATTCAACGGTTTACTGGCACTATAAACAATGGCGAGATGCTGGAGCATTGACTCAATTGATGCACCGATTACACCAACAAGTACGAGAACAGGTAAAAAAAAATCCCAATGGACAACCCTAATCATCATTGACTCCCAAGCGGTAAAAAATACTTGTAATGCGAGTATTGATTCTAAAGGATATTGTTTCTACAAAGCCACTAATGGTATCAAGCGACATCTAGCTGTAGATACCCTTGGGTTTCCTTTTTTCACTCATTGTACGCCTGCCCATGTATCGGATGATGTGGGATTAGTGGAAATGCTGACCCTAAATATGGATTATTTTAGAGCCAAGCCGGTGACGATTCCCAAAATTACGATTTTGTTAGACCGGGGGTATCATATTAACTTTTTAATCAAAGAATTGGAGCAGATTTATCCAGAAATTATGACTATAGCTAAGCATACAAAGGTTGACATGATATGGGTCGCTGGGCGTAGCCCCACATTGGTTCCCCAGAATCTTAAGGCGACAACCTTAACCTACCTAGCTATAAAATCCGCTTTGAATTGTCAACGAAGCCGTCAAAACAAAAGAAATCAGGCTTTGTGCCTGTGACAGCCAGGTGGGTAATTGAGCGGTCGAATGCTTGGATGGAGCGGTGCAAGAGTCTGGTCAAGAACTTTGAACGAACTCTGACCCATGCCGTCACCAAAATAAACCTATGTTTTATTCGCCTTATGTTGAAGCGTCTCGCATCTCCTCCTTGAAATCTCAAATGGGTTCTATAGGGGTTCGATCTCTAAGTCAATTGTCTCTCTCCCTCCACCCCCTTATAGTCTTACCCCCTCTATAACAACTCCCTACCTAGAAACTTTACTACCCTCTCTTCCCTCCACCTCTCTCTCTATTTGATTGACTTTTAGCAATTTAACTCTACTTCATCCCGTTTGACCTTTTGTAACTTCATCTGTATCTATTTTGTATGTACCTACTCTTATCCGATCTATACTTAATTCAATGATTGCTAATTTGCTCTTCACTAAACCTATCAATGGTTAATTGACTATCCTACTCTTGTCATTATCTCTATTTTAGTTAATCCTTAACTATTGTTCGCCTTAATAGTAAACTATTGCCCTTCCAATATCCTATAATTTATTCTGTCTTATCTTGGTCACTTGTTGTATCTATTTGTATTGCAATTGTCGCTTCTTCCTTAATTATGGTGCCTTACTTTGCTCTACTGTTAGCATTCTTAATGCCTTATGTTTTGTTGAAAAACTTGCTAATGTCTTTTTCTGTATATGTTATACTTTTGGTTGTTTAGCTGTCACTTATATGTCTAGTAACTCACTGATAAGTATCTAAATTAATGTGCAGAGATTGACTAGTTTTTATGGTTGCGTTGTTATTAAAGTATATTTCAATTATATGACAATTGCTTATCCATCTAATTTCCTTCTACATTGCTAACTGTATGTTACATTAAGATGTAGAAGCTTCGCAGCTAGTCTGATAGTTGCAATGGTAGACTAGCAAATCCTACTCTAAGATTGCTCGTATGGTCGCTCGTATGACAACTGTCCGGTCGCTTATTGATCCTGCGCAATGCCTGACTTTTGACCCACCTGTAAAATTTAAATAGACTTCAACATATCATACTGAATCTATAACTCCTGAGAGAGTGACATCGAAATGAGTTTAGAGGATGATCAGGAGGTGAAGCAAAGAGATGACTAACACGTAGACTTTAGGAATGATACTGGATAATGAAATTAGAAGTTTCCTGAACATTCAAAGACAGAGATAACTAGTATATGCACTCTAGGAGCAATACCAGATGAGGATACTGACACACTAGACAGGGCATAGTTGCATTGGTGCTTATGTTAATGAACAAGTTAGCATTTTAATAAACAAGCTTTAAGCCTAAACATGAAACATTGATAGGATATATACTGAAAGTAATAGATTGCACAAACTTAAGCATATTGTCAGCATATACCAGAAACCATAGAGGAATTCAGAAATACACTAAAGTGAACTGTTAAGTGGGCATATTATGTAAGTATGCTAAAAATATAGAGTAAATTATAGTATCAAGCAAATTTAATTATACTTAGGCATAAAGAGATACTTAGAGATGCAACTTATTAGGAACTACAACAAAATATGTTCAAGACTAATAAGTGGTCAAAGATTGAAGTTAAAAATGACAGTATGAGTGGCACAAGAAGTAACAATAGAATTACAGTAAGTGAGCATATAGTTTAGAAATTAGTGAGTAGTAGTAATTGGATAGAGATGAAAAGCAGGTGGAAATGAAATATGTTAGGGAGCGGTAAAGCTACTTAGGAAGAGTTAGGGATAATAAAATAGTTTGTAGGATGATATAGAACCCATTTGAGATTTCAAGGAGGAGATGCGAGACGCTTCAACATAAGGCGAATAAAACATAGGTTTATTTTGGTGACGGCATGGGTCAGAGTTCGTTCAAAGTTCTTGACCAGACTCTTGCACCGCTCCATCCAAGCATTCGACCGCTCAATTACCCACCTGGCTGTCACAGGCACAAAGCCTGATTTCTTTTGTTTTGACGGCTTCGTTGACAATTCAAAGCGGATTTTATAGCTAGGTAGGTTAAGGTTGTCGCCTTAAGATTCTGGGGAACCAATGTGGGGCTACGCCCAGCGACCCATATCATGTCAACCTTTGTATGCTTAGCTATAGTCATAATTTCTGGATAAATCTGCTCCAATTCTTTGATTAAAAAGTTAATATGATACCCCCGGTCTAACAAAATCGTAATTTTGGGAATCGTCACCGGCTTGGCTCTAAAATAATCCATATTTAGGGTCAGCATTTCCACTAATCCCACATCATCCGATACATGGGCAGGCGTACAATGAGTGAAAAAAGGAAACCCAAGGGTATCTACAGCTAGATGTCGCTTGATACCATTAGTGGCTTTGTAGAAACAATATCCTTTAGAATCAATACTCGCATTACAAGTATTTTTTACCGCTTGGGAGTCAATGATGATTAGGGTTGTCCATTGGGATTTTTTTTACCTGTTCTCGTACTTGTTGGTGTAATCGGTGCATCAATTGAGTCAATGCTCCAGCATCTCGCCATTGTTTATAGTGCCAGTAAACCGTTGAATAAGGGGGTAAATCTCTAGGTAGGTCACACCAATTACAACCGTTTTTGAGTTGATACAAGATGCCATTAATGATTTGTCTATTTGTCCATTTGGGGGGACGAGTTTTTTTCTTCTTGGGTAGTAATTCCAATAACAGCGGTTCAACAATCTCCCATTCTGCATCACTAAGGTCGCTGGAATACGCCATACTATCTCCACTGTGTCCATGCAATTTCTCTGTATTCTATAAGATGTCAAATGGGTTCTATATGTATCCACTCACCGGGTTTAGTTTTGGGGATACGATAGTGGTGCGCTCAACTAAAACGGGGCAACCTTGGTTCCGCTTCTGCCACTGCTCCTTAAAGTTGAATAAGTTAAGACGGCGGATTATTCCAGTAGTCAAGGAAGGCATACAAAACACGTTTGGCGGTTTCTTTAAGCCTGAGTGGTAGCTTGATGGTTCCACGCTCGATTTGGTACAGGTATTCATTAAAGTAGGGTCTAAAGTCAAATTTTTTAATATTTAGAAGTATTAGGATGTCCTCGACATGGTTCCCCTCTTTCCGCAACTGTTGGATGCGCTCGCCAATTCTCACGGGTAGCCGGTAGGTTCTGGTTTCTTCCCCCCATCCCCCCTCAACCCAGTTCGGGTTGCCCCTGCCCCTTTTCACCTCGGTTTATCCCCTAAAAATGTGTAACTCTATTTTAGTCATAAAGTGTCGCATTTACTGGCGTTAAGCTCCTTGGCAGGCGTGTCAGTCGGTAATATTGTGACCCTATTTTAAGCAATGAGTATTGCATTAATAAAAGCCTGAAAACAGCTTGTTGATAAGGGTGATAATCCGGCAAACTGTCACTACAAAGTTATGTCAATTCTGCAAATGGAAAATATCTTAGAGGAATAATTTAAAGATATAGTCTCGAAATGTTTGATTTAAAGTAATCAAACTATACCTGAGAGCGTGAGCCTCGGATTGGTGAGGATTTTCGGGAATGGGTGCAACGGACAGGGGCAGTGTTCCCGGCGGTCGGTAGTGCTATCTTTGTAATGCTCAAAAAAGAGTCACAAGGATTTTTAGGGGGATGAGTCGTGTGGTATTTAAGGCAACCAACGAGGAGCCAGCGGGAGGGCAACGGGGGATGGTGGATTGCTCCCATGCCCATGAGATAAAGTTTTTTGGGAATTGCTCCCCTAATTTGCCTAGGGAGTTAGACCGCCCGCCCTCGTCAACGGCAGGGACTTCGTTGGCAACCTAGCGTGTCATTTGTAGTTATTTTATAATAACAAACAATTACTTGGATAGCACTACCCGGCGGTCTGGGTGAGAATTTTTCAGAAGGGGGAACGTAGGGGCGGACAAAAGTAGTTGTCTCTCGGTTTCAGACATACTGGGTTCCGGGGGTTGCCAGTACTGAGGGAATACAGTACCGGTGAGGGGCAACTGCCGGAGAGCTTGTGATTAAATCTGAGGGGATTGCAGGCAATCAGTCCCGAAAGTAACTCTGAAATGCTGGTAAACACAGGTCGAGCGTTAGTACATTAACATACATTGAAAAATGAATTAGCGAAGATGTGATACCATAAAAATCGCCTGTAGTTCTGAGCCATAGCTCCATTGAAGCTGTATCTGCACTTCTATTGAAAGTGAAAGAGCAAACTATTTCTGTGGCTCTAAACTACAGCTATCAAAGTGCTAAACTATATTCAAAAGCTAAAATAACTAAGTCGAAACTAATGTTTGCACGTTTTTTCTGTCAATTATTTTCAGCAGAATTGTGAAAGGAGGTCATCATGTTCACTCGTGCAGAAATTGAAAAATTGCTGTTCCTTGACGTAGAAACAGCTCGTAATCAGGATAAATTTGAGGAACTAGATGCAGATATGCAGGGCTTTTGGGAAGATAAAGCTCGACAATACTATAAAGCAGAGGATGATCCAGATTTTGATACCCCTTATTCTTATAAAGAAAAAGCAGGACTTTTTGCCGAATTTAACCGAGTGGTATGTGTGTCGACTGGATATATCCGCTGGTCTGATGATGGTAAAGCGGTAGGTCGTACTAGGTCATTCTATGGTTCTGATGAAAAGGCTATACTATTGAAACAGCTAGTTTATTGAGTAGTCCCAAGCTTCTTGGATATACCTTATGCGGTCATAATATTAAAGGTTTTGATATTCCGGTATTGGCTCGTCGAATGCTCATCAATCAGGTCTTACCCTTACCAAAAATTCTTCATGTTTATGACAAAAAACCCTGGGAAATACCCTTTAAAGACACAATGGAATTATGGAGATTTGGTGATTTCAAAAACTATACTAAGCTGGTACTTTTAACTAAGTTATTTGATATTCCTAGCCCGAAAATGGATATGGACGGTAGCCATGTGGGAGATTTGTACTGGAGTGGAGATAATTATGAAAAAATTGCTCGCTACTGTGAAGCAGATGTGCGAGCAACGATGAACTTAGTATTGCGTTGGAGTGGTATGGAACTGCTCACTGAAAACAGTGCTTCCTAAATCGCAAAGGGGCTGTGGGGGAAAACCACAGTGAGAGCCTGGCTCGATATGATGGGAGCGGACTTTACGGGGGCGTCTTCAAAGGGGCTGTGGGGGAAAACCACAGTGAGAGCGGGCAACCGTGGAGTACATCATTATCGATCCAATCATCCTTCAAAGGGGCTGTGGGGGAAAACCACAGTGAGAGTACGGAAATTTGGAGCGGTTATGGGGGAAATTGTTTGCCTTCAAAGGGGCTGTGGGGGAAAACCACAGTGAGAGAAACCAACCTGTTTGCTCTCAGATGCTGGCAAATAGCTTCAAAGGGGCTGTGGGGGAAAACCACAGTGAGAGTGCTTCATATCTGGATTGGCTGGAGCCTGGGCAACACCTTCAAAGGGGCTGTGGGGGAAAACCACAGTGAGAGTAGGGGCTTGTGGGAGTAGAGCCTAGCCATCTGGACCTTCAAAGGGGCTGTGGGGGAAAACCACAGTGAGAGTGCTTCATATCTGGATTGGCTGGAGCCTGGGCAACACCTTCAAAGGGGCTGTGGGGGAAAACCACAGTGAGAGCCTGGCTCGATATGATGGGAGCGGACTTTACGGGGGCGTCTTCAAAGGGGCTGTGGGGGAAAACCACAGTGAGAGCTCAAATCTAACCAGTAAGAACAGACATTCAGGATAGGTCCTTCAAAGGGGCTGTGGGGGAAAACCACAGTGAGAGTAGGGGCTTGTGGGAGTAGAGCCTAGCCATCTGGACCTTCAAAGGGGCTGTGGGGGAAAACCACAGTGAGAGTGCTTCATATCTGGATTGGCTGGAGCCTGGGCAACACCTTCAAAGGGGCTGTGGGGGAAAACCACAGTGAGAGTACGGAAATTTGGAGCGGTTATGGGGGAAATTGTTTGCCTTCAAAGGGGCTGTGGGGGAAAACCACAGTGAGAGTGCAAGCTGGGGGGGAGTTGGAAATGGAAGCATGGCACCTTCAAAGGGGCTGTGGGGGAAAACCACAGTGAGAGCCTGGCTCGATATGATGGGAGCGGACTTTACGGGGGCGTCTTCAAAGGGGCTGTGGGGGAAAACCACAGTGAGAGCGGGCAACCGTGGAGTACATCATTATCGATCCAATCATCCTTCAAAGGGGCTGTGGGGGAAAACCACAGTGAGAGAAACCAACCTGTTTGCTCTCAGATGCTGGCAAATAGCTTCAAAGGGGCTGTGGGGGAAAACCACAGTGAGAGCTCAAATCTAACCAGTAAGAACAGACATTCAGGATAGGTCCTTCAAAGGGGCTGTGGGGGAAAACCACAGTGAGAGTACGGAAATTTGGAGCGGTTATGGGGGAAATTGTTTGCCTTCAAAGGGGCTGTGGGGGAAAACCACAGTGAGAGCCCTGGAACTCCCCGAACTCTAAATCCCTAGAAATCCTTCAAAGGGGCTGTGGGGGAAAACCACAGTGAGAGCTGTTTCCGGAAACCAACCTATACGGGGAGGACGACCTTCAAAGGGGCTGTGGGGGAAAACCACAGTGAGAGTGTCGGAAGTGCTCTCCAGCCGTAGCTTAGATGAACGCCTTCAAAGGGGCTGTGGGGGAAAACCACAGTGAGAGTACGGAACCGGTGCGAACGGTAAAGATGCTCTAAGCCTTCAAAGGGGCTGTGGGGGAAAACCACAGTGAGAGCTCTCCGGTTGATTTTCTTCCATCTTCTGGAAGCCTTCCTTCAAAGGGGCTGTGGGGGAAAACCACAGTGAGAGTCCCTATAGAAATTCCCGATTTATTGCCGCCGGATGGACTCCTTCAAAGGGGCTGTGGGGGAAAACCACAGTGAGAGTCGGGTGCCCGGACAAGTTCAATTTGATCATAATTCCTTCAAAGGGGCTGTGGGGGAAAACCACAGTGAGAGGCCCTAAACGAGGTGCACAGCGTGATGAACCTGCCCGAACCTTCAAAGGGGCTGTGGGGGAAAACCACAGTGAGAGGGCATGGGGTTAGGATGCTGATGGGATGGGCATTAGCGGGGGCAAATTGGCAAACCTGACCTATTGTAGCGATTTTTCTCCTTTTCTCTAGCAGGGTTTGAGCAAAAATCCTTGAGCCATAGGGGTTTGAGGGGTTGGCAAACCTGGTTTTCAGGGGCATTCCTCGAAAAAGCGTGGACATGAGGCTTTCAGCCAATTTTTTCGTCTGCACTCAAAACCTCGCTGGTGGTTTGCCATTTTTTCAGGCAGGGCATGAAAACACCTAAACCAAAGTGCGCCGCATAGCCCAGCGCTAACGGGCCGACAATCGCTTCTGGAAAAGTTATCTCGACCCAGTAGGCTTTATTGCCCGCATGGGAGCCATTTCCCTTCTGACGTAGCCGCTGGTAGGCATACCAGGGATATAGCCCATCAAAACCTTCCTGGGTGACAAGGATATGGTTTTTCCAAGTCCAGCCTGGTGGTTCCGAGAATTTCAGCAAGTCATGTTTCCGCAAACAACGAATTTGGGATAATACCTGGTGTTCCGGGCTGTCAATTAGCAGTTGTGAGGCTGGGTCTAATTTGGGATTTCTCTTAAAATGGCGTGGCAAAACCATCGGGGTCAGCGAACGCCAAGTGGTTGCCTTGGCTATCAGAGGCGATACCCCCGGAATGCGGCTTTCCAGGGTTGTGGCGTAGTCCTTGACCCGCCCTAGTTGAATCAAAATGGTTTGGAGTTCCCCCTCACTGGTTTCGTTGCTCCAGACCTTCTTTAAGTCACGCAAAGCCTTGAGGGCTTTTTCATCAAACCCCTTAGCCGCATAAACCAAAACATGGTCAATAAACCCATCCCCATCCACATCTTCCGATAAATACCAGCAATGGGGATGGCCTTGGACAGGCAGTGGATTGCCCGTATCATCTAAATTTTCCGGGTCCCGACCAGAAAATAGAACATGACCTTTGCTCCAGGACATCAAAGCCTCTCTGAAGCGTTCCCCGATGGACAAGGCACGAGTCAATTTCGGCAGTACATTACCAGATAAAGCAAAGCGTGCGAAAGCAGGTTCGCCTGCGAGGGAAAAGCCCTTGCGAGGGCTAGATTCGCTCTGTTGTTCGCCTGCGAGGGAAAAGCCCTTGCGAGGGCTAGATTCGCTCTGTTTGGGGGGGTCATTCAAGATATAAGCAACCCACCGCGCCCCTGGAATGCCACTCCACCCCTGGCGGTGCCAGTCGCCAATATCCAGCTCCAAAGCAGATAGAATGTCCTGCGGTATTTTGTATCTGGCTTTCCCTCGTTTCGGGGGCGGAAGCGTCTGCGACTTGAGTTTTGCTAACTCTTCTTGCATCGGCACCAAAACCTTGACCGTGTGGGTGCCCGTTCCGCCCACTGCTTCTAATAAAGGGAAAGCCTTCTGTCCCCCGAGGGAAGGTTGATCCTGGATAGAGAGTTCCGCCCAGGATTCGGCACGCCCCAGGTAGCTGATACGTTCACACAGTTGGGCAAGGAGCCTGCGGTGTGACTCGGACAACACCAGTCCCGGCCAGGTCATCCAAATCACAGCATCCTCAGAGCCAGCCCCGTTTCCCAACGCCAGAAATGTATCGAACACTAAGGTCTTGCAATTTTCGCCTTCCTTCCATACAGGCATATAGTGGCGGGTATGCCCCTGAGCAGTGGGTGGGAGATAGTAATGGGGTAAAACACTGGATAAACGCTCCAACAACCCCAATAAAACCGAACGGTCAGGGCGTTCCGGGAGGCGGTAGTAGCTAAAGACAAACGTTCGGTACAGGCGCCAGGGCGAGGGGGGCCACTCCAACACCCCCTCATTCACTTGGTGATTCCAATCCGTGGCATGATAGCGCCCGGCTAAAAACCAAATTTTCAAGTTTAGGGTCATCGTTTTATCCCTCCACTGCTTCCGTATCGGGGGCATTACCCGTTGCCCCATTCCCTTTCTTCTTCTTTGGTTTTGGTATGTATGTCACCTTAGTAATTGCAGGGTTTGCAAAAGCTGGCTGGGCAGTTTCTATTAACTTTGGCAACGCTTCAGATAAAACCTCAATACTGGGGAGTTCAAACCCTGCGGGCTTCTTCACGTTTAATGCAACCACTTCCAAGTCACAGGCGGTACGGAGTCGTAGTCCATTTTCCAAAAACTTTTGTATCTTCCATAGGGCTATGGCAATCAACAAATTCTCTACGTCATCCCCCAAGCTATACCCATAAATTTGCGCTAAATCTAAGCTGAAATAAGCCTTGATTTCCCTGGCCGTGTATTCAACCCGATGATAGGGGATATTGCCAGCCCCCTGTTCCGCATCTCCTTTGGCATTAATCCGGTCAAGTTTTACACCCCCTGAGACCACTTTCTCAACCCCGTGCGCTTCAATAAATCCCGAAAGTGCCCGGGGCATTTTATAACGTCCTCCAGCGATTTCACTCTTGGCTAGAAACAGCCCATGTAACAAGCAATTCAGATCATACTTAACTAGTAGCTTAGCAAAGCACTCAAACTTTAGGGGCTTATCGGGCGCAATTTCTAGTTCCTGTTTGAGTATATTTAGAAAGCTATCATCTTTGCTTTCCAAGATATAGTTGGAATTAAGACGATGAGCTTCCAAGAGAGAATTGGTTAAGAAGTCACCACTTTGGTCATACACTTCCACGTAGGGGATGCCTTGCAACTCCTTAACCACCGTTTTGTTGGCTGTATCCCAAATAGTTGCTTCCAGGCGATTGGCCACACTTTGGGGGGACTCGACAAGGAGCATCACGGTACCATCTGGGAGACGATATTCTGCGGCTCCTAAATCAGGGAACCCAGTGGGTTGGAAGCGAGTTCCTTGTACTGGAGCCAGTTTTGCTTCGAGCAACAAACGAGAGGCGGATTTGAGGTCAGTAAACATCTCAGTAAACATCAAGGTATCTCCTTTACAAAAAAGAACAATTGGCAAAAGAACAATTGGCAGGGGAAAGGTCATGATTCGCCTTAAGCAAGGGAAGAATTAATTTTTCCCTTTGCCCAAGAGTAAGGGGGAACGCCAGGGCTGCCCCCATTCGTCGGGTTCGCTCAGGCGGTTCGTGAATCCCTTCATGCAAACCGATGGGCAAACCATCGGCACGGAGGCGATGGAGGACAAGCGTCATTGCGGAAAAGCAATCACCGGCTGTGAGTTGTCCGAGCAAATTGGGAACACGCTTCACCTCTACCTTCTGCTCCCCCCATTTGACCAAGCCACTGTGGACATTGACCAAGACCCCAAAGGCTGGGGGCAAATCCGGCGGCAGGTGGGGTTCGAAAGGTACAGGTTGGTCAGGAATCTTCAGCAGGCATAGCCCCCGCAAAATTGCCTCCAACCGCACTTCATCCACGTTCCCATTGATCCAAGCGGCAACATCGCTCAAAGACGCATAAGCTTTCGGTCTCATCGAAGCCTGTGAGCTTTCCTGAGCTTGAGAAGCCATATCCGCCTGCTCCTCTGAGGATTGGGAGGATTCGGCTTTACTCTGCTGTTGTTGCTCAATTGCTTCCCGTTGGAGCAAGTGCAATAGATTGGTGGTCAGCGACCCTTGTTGCCAGGTGGTGATAGGGTCATTTTCTTCAGCCCATTCCAGACGAATGGTTTTACCGCGTCTTTTTTCGCGGACTTTGACCAAGCGTTGGCGCATCAATGGCCTGCCTGCCAGTGCCAAAGCCAACCGGAATTCAGGTTCATCCGTAGCTAGGGCTACCAGCCACTGCTTTGCTCGTTCGTAAGCCTTCCCCCAAATGGTAGGAAAAGGTTTTATGCCCTTTTCCAGGGTAAATTTGAGCGACCGACTCAAGGCCGCTTCCATCGCCCCAAGTGCTATCAGTACCTCCAGGAGAGACTCCTTCCCACAAGCCAGTTGAAAAATACTCTCCTCCAAATACCGATAGGCATTGCGCACGGAAGCCGGGGACGTTTCGGAATTGGTTCTTCTCAAAGACATCAACCAAGAATCAATATCGGCCAGCAGGTCTACTTGCGGCTGTTGCTGGGGTGCAAATTGACCAAGGGGAATCGCAAAATAGGATAAGCCATTACGCTCCAAGAAGCTGTACCGGACAAAAGCGTGGATACCCCGTTGGCGTGCCAAGTTGGACAACCCCCGGGCGAAATCAACCCCCGTCTGCGCTGTCCGTTTTTTCACCTTGGCTCGGCCTTCCGAGAACAGGGATTGCAGTCCTTTTAGCCCGACAGGCGTTGTCCATACAGGAACCCAAAGTTCCGCCCTAGCCCGATCCGTCGCACTGGCACTGCCATAGCCCACAGCAGAAGCCCGTACCGTAAATGGATAGGCTAGTTCCCCCGGTGCGGTGTGCTCATAACGCCGGGTACTCCCCGCCCGAAATAGAATCAGCCCCTCCATCATCAAGACGAAATCCCAGGCATTGACCCGTGAATCGGCCTGAAAGCCGGGATGAGCATTCACCCCCCCCGCCGCTAGGGGATGAAACTGTCCAATCGAACCCTTAAATGATAAACCTGGAAGAATCTCGCCAAATAAGGAAGCCTGTAACAATACATCGGCTTCAGGTTGGGGAGTTCCTTGGTCTTTCTTAATGAGGTCTAACAAACGTTGCATAAAGGTGCGGCTGAATTCTAAATTGCCATCATTACCACCGGAACCCGTCAAGGGAGGAAATTTAATTTCTTCATCAGCAATGAGGGAGCACGTATCCAACCAAGGGAGTGCCGGGTCGGGCAATTGGTTACGCAGTTTGACCAACAGTCGCTTCTTTCCCTTCTCCGAGGGTTGTTTTTGCAACCCCATCTCGTGGACGATTGTCAAGGCAATTTCAATAGCTTCCCGATAGGACTGAAATCGCACAGTAGTGGAATTTCGAACCTGGGTAAGGGTATTCCCTTTGTCTTTTGGGAAAAAGCCAGTTTGTCCATTCCACGGAGCCAGGATGGGCGTCGGCTGATACTCCCGTAGGAAAAACTGCTCCAGAGCCGGTGCATCGAGGCTGGAAACCAGATAAAATCCATTCTCTTGCCAATAGCACCGGGCTTGCGGGTCTTTCTGCTCGGCCACCAAGCGGAACACCCCAAGGGCTTTGAGATAACTCGCCAAAGGTTGAGTCTGACAACCAGGCAAAGCCAGGACATTGCTCATAAACATCACTCCATCGTGGATGTAGGGGTAGAGGCTCGCCAGTCTGTTATACGAACCAGCATCTCCAAAAAGGCCAACTTGAAAGGGCCGTATTGTTCCAGCAGGGCATAAGCCCGCTCGGTCCAAGAATCTGCCCCCAACTGCATACACTTGAGGGTGAGTTGCAGAGAAGGGATGGTCACGCCGCCCCCCAAATCCACTTCAGACACGCAGTCTCCCTCATGGACACCCAGGGCGTACAACTCTTTGCCTTGAGGTTTAATTTCATGGGGACGGGGCTGAATATTCATACGGACTTTTCCGTGGTGACAAACGACCAGGTAAGCCAGCAAAAAATCCTCATTGTTCTGTAGCGCCATTAAGGCACTGACCAATTCATGCCGAAACCCCCGGCGGTCGTGTGGCCAGATGTATTGCTTTTGTCTATCCCTTGGCGGTGCCTTAGCCCAGAGCTGATCCGTAGGTACGGGAGGATTCTGTTCCCAGCGCAACATCTTCTGGAATTCTTCATGAGCTTTTCCCGCATCATGCCATTGGGCGGCTCTGCACAGTAGCGTTTTCGGCAACGGCGATTGCCCCCAAACCCCATGTAATTTTTGGCAAAGTTCATCCATTACCTGTGCCGTTTTGATGGAGTGCTCTTGCAAAGATTCCCACTGGGCGGAGAAGCTGAGCGGGTCTCTCCCGTCGCCATCCGGTTCAATCAAGCTGTTGTCCTCGAGTTCTACTGGTGCTGGTTTGTCTTTGGGGTTCCCGGTAAACCCAAGCTCCGCACTATATCCCCCCAAGCTACAGTGCAAGAGCAACCTTTGGCCGGGATAAAATGATTGCGCCCGGGTCCATTCCCCATCCCAAACCCAGGCAATCCCTTGCACCTTCTCCAGAAACTCCTTGATTCGATAAACACGAACTGAGCAAAGCTCCTCTTTTTGTAATGCCCCTTTGTAACCAGCATCTTCGGGGGTCTGGGGGGGAACTGTCCCTTCCCATTCACGCCATGCTACCTGCACATCCAGGTCTTCCGCATTACGGATAAACCGTGAAACATCAATATCATGACCCGCTAAATCCACTGAGGTATCGAAAAGCTCCAAAATATCGGTTTTCCGTGGAATCAGTCCCTCAATCTCTGGGGTTACTATCTGCATCTCTCTAATACGATTCAACCCCACATCTTCCAGTTTTTCTAACTGTTCCCGGGCAATCTTCAGTTCTTCAACGGTGTACGGCTGGGCGATACCTCTCCAATTCAAGTCGGGAATATCCACCCAATACACGAATGCCGTTGCGTATTCTCCTTTGCGATTGCACCGCCCAAACCGTTGCACTAAGGCAGACCAAGGAGCCAACTCTGTGATGAGGTTTTTTGCAGAAATATCAACCCCTGCCTCCACCGCTTGGGTCGTGACCAATATGCCGCTTTTGCCGCTACGATACTCGTTAATTTTAGAGTTTTGTATGCGCCGCTCAGCCAAACGAAACCGGGAGTGAATCAACGTGATAGATTCCGTTTCTGGGATTAATTTTTTTAATACCTGATAAACAGCCTGTGCGCGAGAAACCCGATTACATATGATAAGTGTCAAGGTTCCTGGTTCATGAATTTCTGCAACTTCCGCTGCCAGTGCTTTGGCGTAGGCCGCTTCCTGCTTAGGAGCAGGTAAAGGTTTCCCCTTCGCATCCTGCCGCTGACTCAGAGTGGTTGCTAGCTTCCTTAACGTTTTCACTGCCCCTAACCGTTGTTTCACCACAGGGGACTGCTCGTCCGTTTCGGTCAGAGTCAACACATTGGGATTGCGGTTATTCTGCCGGAAATCAGGGGTATCTAAAAACTTGGGGTCAAGCGTAGCGGACATCCAGATTGAGTGGGTGGGTCCGTAGGTGCCGAATTGCTCCCGAAAGCCCTGCAACTGGGCAGTG
>NZ_JALAAD010000003.1 GCF_022984075.1 Synechococcus sp. C9
GGGACCCCTATTCTGCCCTCGGGGAACAAACACCAGTTGCTGGGCGGTGGCTCCCATACCAATACGATCCCCAAGGGAGCTAAAGCGAAAACTATAGCCCGTGGTAGGGTTACCGAGGGAAGTGGAAGTACCAGGGGTACCGGTTTTGATGGCAATCGTATTTGCACCAGCCTCCAGCAGGGGTTGCCAACCGGTGTGGTTAGCGCAGTTATTGTTACGGTCACTTGGTTGTACCGAGACCCAGACCATCCCATCCCTATCCCGAAAACAAGCTTCCCAAGGACGGGCAGTACGGATGGCTTGGCTTTGGGCTTCCCGGATTTTATCCAAGGCGTTGGCACGGGCATCGTAGAGTCGCTGACGGGTGAGCAGGGTCAACCAACTGGGGGCGGCAATAGCGGCTACAATCCCCAAAATTGCTACGATGACAATCAATTCCACCAGGGTAAAGCCTTGGTCGGTACGATACGAGCGCATGGTTTTGAGCATGGGATCACCTCCAAGATACTAACTGGGTCGCCGGTTGTAGGAACCCCGGGTGCGGACTTGGGTTTCCACTGCCGGGCGGTAGATGTTGGTGCCACTGCCTTCAATCTCCCGCAAGCCTGCCCGCTCTGCCGCATTCCCCCGCAAATACACAAACACGTCCTGGACAAACCCGGTTTCCGCCGCCCCGCTCCGCTCCCGTACACAGCCATAGAAGGAACGAAAGCCCGTATTTGCCCCAACGCCAGTGGTAGCCACATACCCCGCCGGACACTCCACATTCACCCGCGGCGGTTGCCAGTCCACGTTGGATATGAGAATTGCTGTATCTGAATTAGGGCCATTCCAGGATAACAAGCCCCCTGGCCAGGTGGGGTTCTCCAGGGGGTCGAGGTTCACCAAACGGTTTTGAAACGCACTCGGACTCGGATCAGTCTTAGTCCCCCACACATACTGGCGGAAATAGCCTCGCACAATCCGTGCGGGTCCCCGGGGTTGCGTACTGGTCGTGAAACTACAATTCGGGCCTGGCCGTCCCGGATTCGGACACAACACATAGATCACCAGCGTGTACTGGGTACGGGCATAGTTCATGACGGCATTGCAGTCCCGGTTGCTGGTACAGGCACTGTTGTTGGCGTAATTGTCAATCTGTGTTTGTTCGGGTCCGTTTGTCGGTGGTACTAGATTCAAAAAGTTCAAATCCGGCACCGGCTCCCGTTTCCAAAAGGCCAACACCGTATTGACGGGCAGAGTCAACCCTGGACACGTCGCACCATTACCACTACCATTCGTCCGCAGACAGTTGCGGTCATAGACCAGCACCGCTTCCCGCAATTCGTTGGCGATGTAGTCCAAAGCCTGCGCCATTTCCCGTTCCGTTTCCCCCCGGGCAGTCTGAGTGCGCTCCACCCGGGTCATCTCCACCACCAGGTACATCATGCCAGTAATCAAAAAAGCACCAATCGCCGCCCCAATCACCAGTTCGGCAATGGTAAAACCAGCACCGGCCAAGCGGCGCGCCTTCCATAGCAACAACAGCAACCGTCGGTTCATACCCATTTCTCCATAAAGATAAAGAAAGTTACGAAGCCACAGACCCCCCACTCCCACCACAGGACGTACTTCTTGCCCCTACGGTGAGGCGCAAGGACTCTAAAGAGAGGGTCGAATCGGGAAAGAATACCGCACTGTACTGTACAGCCAAAGGATTGCTGGCTGTCTCCGGTGCCCCCAGTCGCATTTGGGCTGGCTGAATCCCCAACGCCCCCGTATAGGTTCCCTGCACCACCGCCCGGGGATACACCCGCACCCCCACAACGAACGAAACCGGCACCCCACCCGGAGCGACTTGCTGGCAAATCCGAAAGGCTTGCAACCCAAAATCCGCCTGCCCATCCCGGTCAATATCCACCCGACAGGGCGGCCCCACCGGAGTCGTGGGGTGATCCAGGTCGCAAAATGGTGCCGTCTTTAGGGCATTGGCCGCTGGGGCTGGTACCGTTTCCACCGAAGCACCCCCCTCCAAAGGTGCCAACCGTTCAATATCGGCGATGAAAACCGTAGCCGGTTGTCCCGCTGTCCCCCGTTCCATCCGTAGGCGCACCAAATCCAGATGCCCCTGTGCCAGCCGCGTCGCCTGTTCGACCCGTTGGTTTTGGGCACGAGCCGCCACCGATAGGGTCAAGATCGGGGGAAGCATCGCCGCCGTTACCCCCACGATGGCAATCCCCACCAGTGCCTCGATCAGGCTAAACCCACCGTGAACATGAAACCGCTTGGATACCATACAGACCACCTCCGCTAGGGACACGTTATACCGGGGACAACAAACCGCTTCATCTGACAGGTGTAGGGGTCATTCGCCGTCAATTCCAGGAAGTATTCATTCCGGGCGTTGGAGGGGTTGATGAACCGTTGCGCCACAGGCCCCGCCGGAGCGTACTGCAACCCAGGGTCATACCCCCACAACCGGGTCGGGGGACCATAGTAGGGAATGGATTCTAGCCTCAATGGGAATTGGCCTGGCTCAAAGGAGTCAAAATCGAAGGGAGCCGTAGCGTAATTGCTAAAGCCCAACTGCAACAAGGAACCCTGAATGGTCAAAGCGTTACCCGTTTCGATGAAGCGGGGGAAATTGTGCAGACCGCCGTAGGATTGCTGCCGCCGGGATGGTACAATCCCACTCACAATCACCGCATTCACCTGGTAGTCCGTTTGCCGTAGCGGTACATCCCCCCGAGTGGTGACGGGGCTGTAGTTGCCCGGTGGCACCCTGACTTGGGACGCTGCTAGGTTTCTGGTGACGTGAGAGCCATCACTAGTCACGATGATCGGTGCTTCCAGGTCAAGGGGATATTCCCTCGCCCAATCGCTACGAGGGGGAAGAGTACCGGTGATTATTGGGGTATTGCGGGCGGAAGGGCCACCAGTGGCGCAATCAACGCCCATTCCATCAATGTCGGTCACGTTGCGGATACCGTGTTCCTGAAAGCCATCACAGAAATTGTGGGTGATCAGGGTGATCGCATCCGCCAGAATTTCCACCGGTCGCCACGTATCCCCTGCCGCCGTCGCAAACCCTAAATTACGGTTGGTGCGAGCCACATAGAACTGTTCAAAGGTGTAGGGGAATGGTAACAGAGCCGTAAATTCCTGCACTACCACGCTACTACTGGGTGCCATGTGCAGGTTGAACCCACTGATCCCCCGGGCCAACTGGGTCATGACATAGACCGGGTTATCGCTGACAAAGCTCATCCCAAAGATGTTTCGTTCTGGCGGAGTCACACCCACCCGGCTCACATCATTGCCATTCATCAAGCGGAACCCATGCGCCCGCCGATCCGGGTCAGCGTAGTAGTCCACCGGTTTACCACTGATATTCACCGGCGTGACGGGTGGATCAGAGGGGTTGCGGGGGTCGGGGTTCATCTGCAACGCCGCCGGCGGCCCATCGGTAAAGTTCGCTTTCCATGCGGTTTCATAGGCAGGCCAATCCGCATTCGCCGGACGCAGGATGGCATCTTCCCGCTTGGCATCCTCCCGGAAGGCGTAGATAATCCCCCCCGCAATGGGTTTGGTCGTCGCCGTCGCCACTTCCCCCACCGTTAACCAGGCATCGCCCCCAAAGGATGCCGGTGCTTGATTCACCCGCCGCAGGAGGTCAATGTCGAAGTCCATCACCCGTACCATCTGCAATTGCCGCCCGTCATAGAGAGCTTTTTCCGCTAAACCCGTCCGATAGGAAGACAAGTTGGCGTGGGCAGTGGGTTGGGAAACATTGATGACCAAATCTGTTTCCCTAGAGTTATTCGCCACATTGAGGACTGGCAGTTTCCATGTGCGAGTAGGACCTGGTTGACGGTTTTGCAAGCGTAATTCATTCAAATCAGCTAATGTAACCGCCTCATAGGTCGCCAGGTCATTGGCATCCTCAGCGATGTAACGGCTCAGGACGTAGGGTTCTGAGAAGGTTTCCTGATTGTTCTCCGCACTGCCACTGGGCTGGTTATAAGGGCTGGGGTCACTGCTGTTGCGCCGGTTGATCCCGGAAGTGCCATCGTGACCGTGGGAATCCGCCCCATCCACCCCATCTCTAGAGTTCAAATCCCCTGGGAACAGGTAATACAAGGATGGGTACTTGGGCTGGGTGGGACACAGCCGAGCCAGGGCGACCATCTCCCGTTCTAATATCTGATCGTTAGGATTGGCCGGATTGGTGAAATCAGCAGGCTTCCTTTTGTACCCAAAGTAGTCAATATCTGCCAAACTCAGGTCGCAGGGCAGGTTCACGGTTTGTCCGAGGGTGTAGGGTCCTGGAAACGCTGTCCTTATGGTGTACGCCAAGCGTTGGTTGTTGGGACGAGATGAGCCAGTCGCCGGATCAGTCCCATTACCTGTATTTCCCTCCACCGTCTCCACACCGATCCACTGCCCCGGCACATACTCCCGGAAGCCATAGGTCCGATCCCGCACGATCTGCAACCGGGTATTCACCAGCCGAGCCAGATACACCAACCGATTCCACTGCTGGTAGTCGGAAGTGGGGGCAGATTGGTTGAAAATCTGAGCCTCCCGAATGCTCGCCAAAGCCGCAATGTAGTACTCAGCGGGAATGTTGTAACAGTTGGCGTTGGTGATCGTCGGTTTACAAAGCCCAGCACTTTCGTTCAAGGGAACAAACTCCAAAATCCCGTAACCAACTTCATAATTACCCACAGCCTCGTTAAAAATGCCATCCTGCAACTGGCGCATGGCATGAGCCAACCGTTGGAGGTCAGTGCGGATATTCGGTGAGGAACCGCCATCCGTACCCAAGGGCGGCACAGTGGGGACAGGATTAAACGGCTCTTTCCCCTCTTTACTCAAATAGAACGGAAACGCCAAATAGTGATGCACATTCGTTGCCAACAGGCTCATCGTACAGCCCGCCGTGTGCAGGTTCGCCTGGTCAGCGGGGGACAGCTCAGCGTAGCTCTTACCCCCCTCCAAGGTCGCAATGGTGCGGCGCAGGTTGGAAAAGTCCCCCCACATCGTCAGCACCGGGTCAGGATAGACCTGACGACTCCCCGGCGGTGCCTGCAACGGGGGAAACGCCCCATTCGGGTCACCGGCAAACTGTGCCAAATTCGTCAGCACCTTCATCAAGGCCGTCCCTGGTGCAAAATCCGCCACCTCAAACGGGGGGTCATCCGGGTTGGTGCCATTCCCGTACTCCATATTCGCCGTGCCCCGCCCCGTGAAAAAGTCCGCAGGGGGAAACAGGGGTTCGGAACCAGGCGGTCGGACAAAGTTGGCATTCAATGTGGGATACCCGGTCACGCCCGCAGGATTGACTGAGTTAGCCGGACTCACCGGATCACCGAAGGTAATGCTATTGCGATAACTACCCTCTGTCCCCGGGTGAATCGTGCTGGACAAACACAGCATGGGCAATGTGCGATCCGGTGTCCCCTTGTGATGGTAAACTGCCGCCGCCTGCACAGCCGCCAGATTATCCCGTTGGGTGCGCCGGTGGAGTTGTTCGCTCGTCCGACCTGGCGCAGGCGCAAAAATCACCCCACTAAAGGGACTCGTCCCGCCAAACTCGGTCGCCAACACCGCTGGGGGATAGAGAGGATCAAGCGCACCGGGGGAGGGTTTAGCCGCAATCGTTGAGTTAGGCCGGAACAAAAACAGAAAAATTTCCTTACTGATCGGATTGGTCACACCAGTGAAATAAGTGGTCGAGTTGGAATTGTAAATCCGGAAACCGACGTTAGTGGGTGTACTCGACCAAGACTGCCACTGAGCATCATTCCAGGTGTTATTATTTCTATTGCCAAACGTCCGCCAGCTACCCCAGACCCCGACATTACCCAGTTCCAGCCGTTGACCAACGATCACCTTCATCCCCTGACCCAGGGCACGCCGCTCCCAGTACCCATCCACACCATATTCATCCGGGGCATCCGCTGGCGGGTTATTATTCGTCCATTCCGGTTTCCCAGTGATCGGGTCACCCGCTTTCCCCAGGCTTTCCCAGGTGTCGGCACCATCGCAACTCCCCCGGGCGTAGGAGGGTTTCGGCCCCAGGCGATCATCCGCCCGGAACGTATCATCCACATAGGGCGGGGCTTCACACTTGTCCACCTGAATCCGGGAAGCCAAGGCTCCCCCCCAATTTGGGTCTTTATAGGTGCTATAGCTTTCGCTTCCCCCTTCCCGCCTGCGGGCTACCGGCAGATTATTGGTGACCAAATACAGCGGATCCATCGCCAAATCTTCTGGCACAAACCTGTCGAGTACCGAATCCTGGCTAGGAAAGGTACCTGGCCCAGTCGGGTTCGGAAATCCCCCAGTGGTTGCTAACGGAATAAATTGAGTTGGTGGAATCCGTCCCGCTGGTTGCAAATGCACCACCGAATTACCAGGATTGTTGTTACCATCCCGGATGGAACCCGTCATAAACAAGCCCCGCACCGAAATTTCCGAGTTGGCCGACGGCAAGTAATAGCACGAATTGGGCGCACTGATCAAATAACTGTAAAACCCTCGGTCACTTTGGTCACTCGAGGTGATAAAGAGCGAGCCTTCCGTGTGCATCGCCCCATTCCAGTTAAATCGCGGCCCGGGGAATATCTCCAAGTCATAGCGGAAATACGCCCCCCACTTATTCGCCCCCGTAAACCGGCGATCCTGTTGAAAGACCACCGCATTACTGGTCAAATTCGCATTATTTTCACGGTTAGGAATCGTCAGCGCATATATCTGAAAATTCTTGAGTTCTTCCGCACTACTCCCGGTGAAAAACCGCCCTTTTTCACTCACCGTACCGCCCGTCGCACCCGCACAAAACGTATCCGCCGATTCCGCCTTGGTCGGTGCATTATTCACCAGAAAATTAGCCGCCCGCAACCGCCGCTCCGTCAAATGAACCACATCCGCCCGGGGCGACCCATCCGAGTTCAAGGCAGGCACAGCACTTTTGCCATCGCGAAACACCCGCCCCAGAATGCCATAAACCGCTATCCCGTCCGTCGGGTCATCCACCGTCCCATTCCCATTCAAATCCACCCGATAGGACCAAGTGGGCGCAATCCCATCCGGCGTGAAATCTCCGCCAGTAGCTACACAATCCCCATTCTGTGCCTGACAACGGTTTTCATCGGGCAGAGTATAAATGTCAACGGGTTGCCGAGGGCCAGTCACCGCCTGGGTCACCGGGTCCCGTTGCCGATTGCCCAAAAAATCCTCAAACGCCTGCTCACTCGGGTCTGTGGGCAGTTTCTCCCGTGTAAACAAAAATTCAATTTTCGCCCGTGCCCGATCCACCGACTCCGCCGAGGGGCCTTCCACCGCAATCCGTTCCCTTTGCCCTGAAACTAGCGCCACCCGGTTCGCCGTCCGAGCCAGCAGACTGATCATGATTAAAAACGCCACAACAATTAACAGAGTCGCTGTGGGTAAAATAAACCCGCTATTTTTTTGACCCCGGTAATAGGCTCCCAGTAACCAAGACACAATCCCCGGGCGGAACCGAGGCCGGGAGCGACGCTTCTGACGAGAATGAGGATGAGACATAATCGTTAGTCCAGAGGGAGAGAGGATTTGTAGATGAGGGTGGAACCTACACGATTGAAATGACGAAACGGGTCACACGATTTAGTATAATCACGCCCAGTCAATCAACTCTGTGATAGGAATCACCCGACCGCATCCCCTGGTTTTGGGAGCATTGAGGAGCCAGACGCAAAAGCCAGAGAAACGGTTAATGCTGATGGACGGGGGTGGGTGCGTCCAAGTTCCCAGAAATTTCTAGTTTTTTGCCATTTTCTGAGTGATTTTCCTGCCCTTGCAATTTATTTTCAATACTAAGTATCGTATAAGTATAGTAACTGTATAATAATTGTCAGTATTTTTTACGATTTAATTTGCCCCTTCACGTCCGTTGGGATAGTTACGGGTGAGGGTATCTAGGATCAAACGTACATCTGTTTGGATGGCACGAGTATCCCGACGCAATTCTTCGATGGCACTTTGTTGTTGGATGAACATTTGCATCATCATCGCCTGTCCTTCTCGCAGTTCTCGGATGGCTTCCGTATTTTCTGCCTGCATTTGTCGCAGTTCTCGGATGGCTTCCGTGTTTTCTGCCTGCATTTGCCGCAGTTCCCGAATCGCTTCGGCATTGGCATCTACTTTTGCTTCCAACCGGGTAATGGCTTCGGCGTTCGCATCTACCTTCGCTCCCAAGTGATGAATCGCTTCGGCATTGGCATCTACTTTTGCTTCTAACCGAGTAATCGCTTCCGCATTCGCCGCCTGTCCTTTTCGTAATTCCCGAATCGCTTCGGCATTGGCATCTACTTTTGCTTCCAACCGGGTAATGGCTTCGGCGTTCGCATCTACCTTTGCTCCCAAGTGATGAATCGCTTCGGCATTGGCATCTACTTTTGCTTCTAACCGAGTAATCGCTTCCGCATTCGCCGCCTGTCCTTTTCGTAATTCCCGAATCGCTTCGGCATTGGCATCTACCTTTGCTTCCAACCGGGTAATGGCTTCGGCGTTCGCATCTACCTTTGCTCCCAAGTGATGAATGGCTTCGGCATTCGCCTGGGTTTGGTCAGCCAAGCGGTCTAACATCTCGTCATTCCAGCGTGCCATGATTATTCACTCCACAAGGTATTGATCTAATTTACCCCTTGCTGTCCATTGGGATCATGACGAGTAGGGAAATCAAGCATTAAACGTACATTCGTTTGCAGTACAAATACCCCGACGCAGTTCTGCTGACCACAGAGACGATGATGCCTGGTTTCACGGGTCTGACGGGGCTCGAACCCGCAACTTCCGCCGTGACAGGGCGGTGCTCTAACCAATTGAACTACAGACCCTAATTTGTAGCTTTTCTATTATGCCAGAAGTAAGCGGATTTTGCATCAAGCCTTATGATGGATCATTATGGAATTCAATCACCTTAGCCAACTGATCGCTCACCACTGGGGAACCTGGGTCTGCCAGCGCACCCGATTTTATCTGGATGGCCGACCCGCTGACCACGGCAAAGCCCACGTGCAGGTTGCGGATTTGCCCCCGGATACTGCATTCCCCCCGCCCCTGGGCATGATTCTGTCCTGGAGCGAGAACAACCAGCCCGCTGGCCGCACTACCTTGACCTTTGACCCGGATTCGCAACAATTTTGGCATGATTCTGGGGACAGACCATCCCAAGTGGGGCACTACACTTGGTCACCGGCGGGGATTTTGGAACTGACCCTAACCCTACCCACAGGTCAGCAGGTGCAAGAACGGCTGTGGTTCGCCAGTGCAAATTTACGCCTACGGACAGTGCTGGTGCGGGGAACGGGGGGATTAGAGTCAGTGGCTTTTTACTCGGATATTCGCCGGGTTTCCTCCTAATTCTCATACGAACTTCAACTTTTGTGGCAATAATTTGTATGCTAATTTCACCGGAATTGTGAGCAAAAGGGGAAACATCAGGATGGGATTAAAATTATTAAATCAAAAAAATTACTAAAGGGAACCTCTATTTATTTGAACCAATCATAAATCCCATCGTTGGCATACCAATATTACCCAGAACCAAGACGGGGGTGTCCCCCTGCGACCGCTAACTTTGAATTTATAGAAGTGCCCTAAATTTTCACCGCTGTTCCCGTCGCCGTCACCAGGAGCAAAACCCCACCGTCCCCGATTTCAATGGAACCGGTGCTAATACGAATCCCCACCACCCCGTTGGCTCCCAATTTTTTCGCCCGTTGCTCAAGTTCCTTCATCGCTTCGTTTTGACTTTGCTGAAATACCCGTTCGTAACTGCCAGTGCGCCCGCCAATAATATCCCGAATCCCCGCAAAAAAATCCCGCAGGGCGTTGCTTCCATAGACCACCTCGGCGGTAACAATGCCCAAATAGGCTTGAATCGGGTGCCCATCCAAGGTATCGGTGGTACTCAATAACATCAGCGACCCAACTGTTTGAAAAGGGTTTGCATCATATCCATAATCGGGCGGGTTTCGGGAAAATTGGGCAAATTTTTGATCAATGGCTCAACCACCGTTGGGATCACCTGGGCATCGGCGGGCAGGGACTCAGCAGGAATTTGGGTCATTAATCCTTGCAGTAGGGGCATGACCACCCGTAACAAAGCCAGCACATCCTCAGTACGACCCTGGCGCAACCACCGCTGACCCTGGAGCAATAAATCCAGAATTTGCCCCCCACTCATGCCCCGGATCGCCTGTTCTAAAAATTCCAACGAACGCACCTGATCCCCCTGGATGAGAGCGGCTTCACTCTGGCGCACCCAATCCACCGCAGGCACTTCCATCACTTCCGCCCGCACGGAGGTACCCACGATGTTGACCGCTAGGGTCATACCGATCAGCGTCCGCCAGTGCGCCATCATCCCTGCCCGTAATTGCCCGTTTGCTTCTAATGTATCCCAATCTCACCCAATTGGGAAACTGATTTTTTGGGAGAATCAAGGACGGGGGCATAACCCCTGCGACTTGTGTTCTATGCTCCCTTAGTATTGCTCTATTGATGAACACCTTTTATTAGTTTATGGGCACCTCTATTTATTTGCATTACCGGAAGGTTATCGCATTGGAATGCCCATACGTTCCAGAATCAAAAACGGGGGCAGTGCCCATACGATCCATTTTTAGAAGTGCCCTTAAGTCCAAGCGTAACACCCCTGCAACGTTTTTTTATGTCTTAAGCTTATATCCTATATGGGCACCTCTATTTATTGGAAACAATTGAAGATTATCTGGCTGAAATGCTTATAATATCGAGAACCAAAGGCGGGCGATACCCCCTGCGGCCTAATTTTTAGAAGTGCCCATTATGTTATGCTGATGGATATTAATTTCCTTGCAAAGAAAAACCACAGGTAGGATGCGGCGGCTTTGGGGCGTGATGGTATGGCTGGTGGGGGCGGGAATGTTCCCTGGTATGGCTGGGGCGACCCCCAAATTGCCCGTGGTGGAATCGGCGGCTTTGGCGGTGGGAATGCAGGTGCCTTGGTCGCAACCCGTGCGGGTGAATGACCCCTTTGAGGGGGAAAATGTGGGGGTGTTTGACCGCCATGAATTTAGTCGGGGGGATATTCCCCGGGTGACGGTTTTGAGTTTGTGGCAACCCCAAAGGGTACGGTTTTTGGTGGGATTCGGTACCCAATGCACCCGGACTTATGTAGGTTATATTTTTTTGTATTTTCCAGTTGGGGGCTTGAACTGTGGACAAATTGATACCAGTCGCAAAATTACTGAAGCGGTTTTGAAAATTGGCGATCGGAATTGGTCCTTGACCCAAGGGCAAAATAATACCTTTCCCATCCCTCCCGAATTGGCGATGGCACTCCACCAAGCCCCGGAAGCAAACGTCCCCCTGCGGTTGGTCACGGAGGCGGGGGAATTGATTGATAGCGAAATTGGGGTAAATACGGTACGCTCATGGCAACAGGTTTTTGCTCCGGTTCCCCCAAGTGCCCCATGAGTGACCATCCCATTGCCAAATTAACCGCCAATATTGCCTCCGTATTTCTTGGCAAACCCCAGGTGGTGGAACGGGTGGTCATCGCAGTCATCGCCGGGGGGCATATTTTGATTGAGGACGTGCCGGGGGTGGGCAAAACCACGTTAACGCAAGCGATTGCCCGCAGTATTGGCGGTAAATTTCAGCGGATTCAATTCACCAGTGATTTATTGCCCGCCGATATTTTGGGGGTGACGATTTTTGACCGCAATCAAGCCACGTTTGAATTTCGCCCTGGACCAATTTTTGCCAACGTGATCCTGGCGGATGAAATTAATCGCACCTCCCCCCGTACCCAGAGTGCCTTATTGGAAGCGATGGCGGAACAACGGGTCTCTTTGGATGACCAAACCTATGCCCTACCCCAACCCTTTATCGTGTTGGCGACCCAAAATCCGATTGAATATCACGGTACTTATCCTTTGCCCGAAAGCCAATTGGATCGGTTTTTGATGCGTTTATCCATTGGCTATCCTGACCGGGATATTGAGAAAAAACTATTGATGAATCGGCAAAAAAATGAACCGGTGGAGCAATTGCAAACGGTGCTTTCTTTGCAGGAATTGTTAACCCTCCAAGCCCAGGTGGATCAGATTACTTTGGATGAATCTTTGGTGGATTATATTTTGCAGGTGGTGACAGCAACTCGGACGGCGAAAATGCTCCGGGCGGGGGTGTCCACTCGGGGAGCGTTGGCGTTGGTGCGGGCGGCGAAGGCACGGGCGTTGGTGCAGGGGCGGGCGTACTGCGTACCGGATGATGTGGTGGACTTGCTTGTCCCGGTGTTGGCGCACCGGCTTTCCCTGGGGAATGGGGGGCAGGACATCCAAACCCACCGCCAGGAGTCCGAGGCGATTCTCCGGGACCTGGTCGCCGATATTCCCTTGCCTGTCTAGGGGCGCAGGGGGCGTATATTGCGAGGCTGTTACAGAAACCGGCAGGGACAGGGAAACCGTGCTACGATGCCGCCCGTAGGCATTTGAACTTTGGGATAGGGCAGTGACACTTCGAGTAGCGGTGGTGGGCGGGGGTCCAGCAGGGGCTTCAGCGGCGGAAACTTTGGCAAAAGCGGGGATTGAAACCCACTTATTTGAGCGCAAATTAGACAATTGCAAACCCTGCGGCGGTGCGATTCCCCTGTGCATGGTGGATGAATTTGACTTGCCCCCGCAGATCATTGACCGACGGGTGCGGCAGATGAAAATGATTTCCCCGTCCAATCGGGAAGTGGATATTAAATTGGAAAATGCCCATGAATATATTGGGATGTGCCGCCGGGAAATTTTGGATGCTTTTTTACGCAACCGTGCCGCTGATTGGGGGGCAAATTTAATCAATGGGATGGTGCAGGAAATTACCCTGCCCAAAACCGCTCAAGATAGCTATCTTTTGCATTACAACGACTTTAGCAATGGTGGGGCAGAAGGCGTTCCCAAAACCCTAGAAGTTGACCTAATTGTGGGGGCGGATGGAGCAAATTCTAAAGTGGCAAAAGCCATTGATGCGGGGGATTATAACTATGCGATTGCGTTTCAAGAGCGTATCCGTTTACCTGCCGAGCAAATGCGTTATTACGATGACCTGGCAGAAATGTATGTGGGGGATGATGTTTCGACGGATTTTTACGCCTGGGTATTTCCCAAATATGACCATGTGGCGGTGGGCACAGGCACGATGAAGGTGCATAAAGCCGACATTCGTAAACTGCAAGCGGGGATTCGCGCCCGGGCGCAGGCACGCCTGCAAGGGGGGGAAGTGATCAAGGTGGAAGCCCATCCGATTCCCGAACATCCCCGTCCGCGCCGGGTGGTGGGTCGGGTCGCCCTGGTGGGGGATGCCGCTGGGTACGTGACCAAATCCTCCGGGGAAGGTATTTACTTTGCGGCGAAATCCGGGCGGATGTGTGCGGAAACGATTGTGGAAGCGTCGCAATCGGGGCAAAAAATCCCGACGGAACGGGACTTGCGCCAATACCTGCGCCGTTGGGACAAACAGTATGGTCTGACCTATGCGGTGCTTGACCTCCTGCAACGGGTGTTTTACCGTTCCAATGCCGCCCGGGAAGCCTTTGTGGAAATGTGTAGCGACCGGGATGTACAACGGCTGACCTTTGACAGTTATTTGTACAAAACCGTCGTACCGGCTAATCCCCTGGTGCAGTTAAAAATCACCGCCAAAACCATCGGCAGTTTACTCCGGGGCTATGCCCTCGCTCCCTAACGCGTTGAGCAACCGTTGATTCTCCCCTGCCAGGCGCACCGCCACCCGAACATACCCCGCCCCCAGTTCGGGATAACTCAGGGTATCGCGGATCAAAATCCGGTGGTTAACCAGCAAACGCCGCTGTAATTCGGGGGCAGGCAGGGCGGTTTTCACCAGGATAAAATTGGCGGCACTGGGGTACGGCTCCAGACCAGGGATCAAGGCTAACCCCTGATAAAACGGGGGATAATGCACGGTTAACCATTCCCAGGTGCGTTGTTGAAACTCTTGATCCTGAAGTAATTGTCCCCCCAAAGCCGCCGCCAAACCATTTACACTCCAAGGGGCATCCCATTGCCGGTATTGCTGAATTTTCTCAGGATGTGCCAAAACATAGCCCAAACGCAAACCCGCCAAACCATAAAATTTTGTCAACGAACGGAGAATCACCAGATTGGGAAACTCAGGCAACAGGGAAATTAAACTTTGTTCCCGTCCTGGGGGCAAAAAATCCATAAACGATTCATCAATCACCACCAATTTCCAGGTATCTAATAGGGCTTTTAATTGATCTTTGGGGAACAAATAACCCGTAGGATTGTGGGGATTACTGAGTAATAAACCGCCCCCAGATTGCGGTAAGTTGATTTCCTTTTGTGCCCAAGGTAAACGCCAGCTTTGGATGTGCGCCCCAAAGGCTTTAAGTGCCCGCCAGTGGTCTCCAAATGCCGGAGTGACCAACGTTACGGTTCCCGTAGTAGCCAAATCTCGCCCCAACCAAGTCAGTAAATGCGCCGCCCCATTGCCCACCCAAACCCACGCCGGTTCCAGGTGGTGAAATGCCCCAATTTCCTGACGCAATTGCCGATAGTGCGGGTCAGGATAATGGGTGATTAAATGTAAATTTTGGCGTAGGAAATCCTTGACCCAAGCCGGGGCACCCAAAGGGTTAATATTTGCTGAAAAATCGAGGATCGCCTCCGGCTCACAACCCGCTACCTGGGCAGCCCAAAGACGATCCCCCCCATGTTGTGGCTGATACAACTATGCCGATACCCGGTCTTTGAACTGTTTGCCCGCCGAAAATGCCGGGACTTGGGTGGCGGGAATCTGCATCGGTTCTCCCGTGCGGGGATTGCGACCCTCCCGGGCTTGCCGTTTGCGGGCTTCAAAGGAACCAAACCCCACCAAAGTCACTTTTTCACCGCTGGAAACTGTCTCAATGATGGTATTAAATACCTCACTGATGACGGCATCCACCATCTTTTTCGGCAGGTCGGCATTTTGTGCTACCAAATCCACCAATTCACCCTTGTTCATAACACCACACTCCTCACAAATAAGAGCTTGCGAGAGGCTATTCTCTGCAATCGCATCTATTATGGCACAAGTTTTGGTCATAAACCGTAGCCAATGAACAGGAATTGAAAATCAATTTGACCACTTTTTCCCTCAATCTTCCAAACCCTCCTCCACAGGGAAGCGGTTCATCGCCTGTAACGCCGTACGGGCACGGGTTTTCAGCCCTTGAGCTAAATGGGGCGCATGGGGAATCTGGGACAGGACATCCATCGTCCGCCGCAGGAGTCGCACTATATCCCCCCCATCCAGATTGGTGTGCTGACACAGTTCCTGCCAACTCACCCCAGCCGCCCACCGCTCCACCAGGGGCACCAAGTCCGGCTCCAGCCAGAGAGGAAACCCAATCTGGTACCGCCGTTGCAGTTGGAACAATTTCCGACGCAGGGGACGCAGTTGGCTCAAGGCGACCTCCACCGGGGCGGGGAGGGGGTAATTCGTCCAGCTATCGGAACGGGGGGTTTCCATCACCAGCGCCGCCACCGCCGCCGCCAAATGGGGAGGGGTCAGGGCATCCAACGCCCCACCTGCTAACGCCAACCCCAGCCAGAGTTCGTTATCCCCCCGCAGTGCCGCCACGGTTTGCCCCAAATCCGTTGGCGTTAGTTCCGATAAACAATCACACTCCTTGAGCATATCAATTAAACTTAAAAAGTCCTGCCAATGGCGTTGGGATTTTTGCCGCAATTCCTGTTCTACATTTTGAATTTGTTGGTTGATTTTATCCAGTTGATATTGCTTTTGTACCAGCGCCCCCGACTTTTGCAAAAAACGACCGGGATGTTCCGCCAATTGGGTCTCCAACCACACCACCTGTTGCCGTTGGGATTGGACTTCCGGCGTCATATCCAGGGGGGCAAAATCGGGAATTTGTTGGGCTAAACGTGCGGTTTTTTCATTCCCCTGGCGATGCTGACCGGGTTTGGGTTGCAAATCCCCTGGCGGGGTGAGGTCATCCACAGCGGTCATGCGGGGCAATTCGGCGTGTAAATCAATCACATCATGGGTGGTGACCACATACCAACGGTTGTCCCGCCCTAGGCAAATCAGGTAGGGAAATTGCCCGCCCCCCGCCACCCGACTGACCAAAACCGCTGGGGTGGGATGGGGAACGTGTTTTCCTTGCATAATTAACAACGTGCCAGTGATGGCGAAATTCACCGCCAAGGACAACTGTTTGGCACGGGTTTCCCTCGCCTGTTCCTCTAAAATTTTGAGCAGTCGCCGGGCTTCCTTATGCTGTTGCCGCAGTTTTTCATACGCCGCCGCCTGAGTAACATCTACCCCTTGCAATTCCTGTACCAATTGGGCTTTTTGAGCGTTTAATTGCGCCAATTTTTCCTGCAAGGGTTGCAGGGAACGCAGGGATAAAAATTGCCCAAAACTGCTTTGAATCAGGGCTTTGGTTTCCTCCAGGGTGTGCATTTGCAGGAGATTCAACACCATCCCATAGCTGGGGGTGAATTTACTCTCCAGGGGGTCAGGTTGCGCCAGGGCAAACCGCACCGCCTCCCGTGCCCCTTCAAACGGCGTTTGCAAAATAATCACATAGCCCTGGTCATCCATGCCCCGGCGACCCGCCCGCCCCGCCATCTGCAAAAATTCCGAGGGAAACAGCAGGCGATGCCCCCGGTCCGTGCGTTTGGACAAACTGGCAATCACCGTCGTCCGGGCGGGCATATTGATCCCCGCCGCCAAAGTTTCCGTCGCAAACACCACCCGGATCAACCCCTGCTGAAACAGGGTTTCAATCAACGCCTTCCAGGGCGGCAGTACCCCCGCATGGTGGGCGGCAATTCCCCGGTACAGGGCATCCAGCATCGCCCCCGGCTGGTACAATTCCGGGTTGCGTGCCAGAAAATCATCCACCTGTTGACGCAGGGTTTCCGACTCCCCTGGGGTCAGCAAATCCAAATCCCGCACCGTTTGCACCGCCTGGTCACAGCCCCTGCGACTGAAAATGAAATAAATCGCTGGCAACAAATCCCATTCCCGCAAGGTTTCCACCACCATGCGTATATCGGGAATCCCCTGGCGGTCCCCCGTCGGACGGCGCAGTTTTAAGCGGGGATTGGGACCGGTTTGGGTTTCATTTAACAGGGGAAAAATGCCCTTATCATTCCCAAAAAAATACTGCAACGGCACTGGGCGAAAATCGGAATAAATTAACTCCGTTGGTCCATGCACCTGGGCAATCCAGCGGGTCAAATCCGTACTATTCGCCACCGTCGCCGACAGCGCCACCAACTGCACCGCCTGGGGACAATAAATAATCGTTTCCTCCCACACCGTCCCCCGCTGGGGGTCATTCATGTAATGGCATTCATCCAAAATCACCGCATTGAGTCCTGCCAGGGAAGTGCCCACCTCCCCAATCGGCGTGCCGTAGAGCATATTGCGAAAAATCTCCGTGGTCATCACCACAATCGGGGCATCCCGGTTGATATTCACATCTCCGGTGAGCAGACCCACCATTTCCGCCCCAAATTGTTGCCGAAAATCCCGGAACTTTTGGTTCGACAAAGCCTTCAACGGCGTGGTATAAAACACCCGCTCCCCCCGGTACAACGCCCGATGGATGGCATATTCCGCCACCAAAGTTTTCCCCGAACCCGTCGGCGCACAGACCACCACCGAATGCCCCTGCGCCAAAACCGTCATCGCCTGGAGTTGGAAGTCATCCAGGGCAAAAGGGAAAAGTTCACTTGGGTCGGGGGTCAACACATCACCCATGCTGGTCTGACTCTATTGTGACATTGTGCAACAAAAAATTTCCCCCCCTGACGCTACCATATTAAAGGTGCAACCCCTGTGATTCCCACGATGGCTTACTCCTGGTTCAAAGCGTTACATATTATCGGCGTGGTCGTCTGGTTCGCCGGACTGTTTTATTTGGTGCGCCTGTTTATCTACCACGTGGAAGCCCAAACCCAACCGGAACCCGCCCGGGGCATCCTCACCGCCCAGTACAGTCTGATGGAAAAACGTTTGTATAACATTATTACAACCCCCGGCATGATTTTAACGGTGGCGATGGCAGTGGGGTTATTGGTTTTACAGCGGGATTGGTTGCATGATTGGTGGTTGCATTTGAAATTAACTTTAGTGGTTTTGTTGCTGGGTTATCACTTTTATTGCGGGCGGTTGTTGCATCAATTGGCAGAGGGTCAATGTACTTGGACAAGCGGGCAATTGCGGGCGTTTAACGAAGCTCCTACCGTGCTGTTATTTGTGATTGTGTTGCTTGCCGTATTCAAAAATAATTTTCCTCTGGGGGTGACGACTTGGGCGGTGGTGGGTTTGGTGGTGGCGATGGGAATAGCCATTCAACTCTATGCCCGCAAACGGCGATTAGACAAGGAAATGGTCAGCCAGTAGTTGGGTGGCGGTCTTTGAGCGCAGAGTAAGCTTTTATGTCAAAAGAGCAAAAATTGCGGGGTATCAGTAATCAGCAGGTAGGACGAGCAGGAGAATATTTTGTTGTAGCTGAACTAAATAAGCGCGGCGCATTTGCTGTGCCTTTTGCAGGGAATATGCCCAAGATTGACCTTATCGCTTGCAATAGCGATGAAAGCCGCACGGTTTATATTCAAGTCAAGACAAAGCGGGGCGGTAAAACATGGCATTCAAGTATTATTGGGAGTGAACCTACTTCGCCAAAGCCAGATGAACTAAATTTTTGGGCTTTCGTAGATTTAGGCAGTTTTGACGAGCATCCCCGCTTTTGGATTGTGCCAGATTGGTGGATAAAGAACGATATTTACATGGCGCATCAAGCCTATCTTCAGAAGCATGGCGGGCAGAGAGCCAGTAATTCAAATTCTAACCACCACGCAATTGATGAAAAACGACTGGATGAATGGTTAGGACGTTGGGATATTCTTGGCATCTTTGAATAGCAAATATCACCGTATATCATAAAGTAGCGGTTACATTGGTCAGTATTTGTCCAAAGTTATTGAAAATATAGTAATCCTAAATGAGAATGGCATAGGGGTTGCAGGGGCACCACCCCCGTACTTGGTTCTGGAAAATTTTTGTCTGTAAATCAAGTAGAATTGCTATGGTTTATTTCATTGGGATAATTTTTTACTTATCTCAATCAATAGAGAAATAAAAATGTCTTGAACTGGTTTTTATCGCTTGACCAAACACGCAAAAATGTCACTAATTTTAATTGTCAAATTTTGAGCAAATTCTGGAACCGGAAGTACTTGGTCACCCTGGTCAAAAACCATAGGCATTCCCCCAGGACGATAAACAAATACAGACCGTTCTCCGGGATGAATCAACCAACCCATTTCTGCCCCACCTGCGAGGCAGTATAGGATGTTTTTAGTGACCTGGGTAAGATTCTGACCGGGAGATAAAATCTCAATCGTCCAAGCCGGAGCCAGCATAAATATATCGGCAACTTCTCCTGTTTCATCACAGGGTATCTGCTTCCAACGAAATACCGCCATATCAGGCACGATGGATTTATCCATGAATGTACAGCGCAATTCGGCAAATGCCCAACCCGATTGAGATGTTTTCACCACCGCATTAATCAGGGCGGTTAACCAGGTCTGAATTGCCCTGTGTTTGCCTTGGGGCATGACCTTCCTGAAAATGTGACCATGAATGTATTCCAAACGAGGTTTTGTTTCTGGCTGTTGGAGAAATTCTTCCAGGGTTAGTGCCCTCGCTAGGATTTCTGGCATGGGTGTTGAACAATAAAGTAGGGACATGGATTTGTTCCCAATCATC
>NZ_JALAAD010000004.1 GCF_022984075.1 Synechococcus sp. C9
ATTGATACCAATTAAATCCCATTCATCCCTGCCCTGATCCAATTGCGGATGGAGGGTATAATTATTGTTGCGATAAATTTGGTATTGTAATACCTTAGCCATGACCGTCACTACAGAAAACAACACAGAAAAAAAGACTTGGACAGATGCGGAATTAATGGCTTTATCCAGCCAGGAACATCGCTACGAGTTGGTCAATAATGAGTTAGTGGATATGGGACTTGCCGGTGCGGAACATGGTTATATCGCCTGTATTTTGACCATTGTTTTGGGGGGATATATTCGCCAGAACAAATTGGGAATGATTTGTGATTCGAGTACCGCATTTGCATTGAATAATGGCAATCGTCGCTCCCCTGATATTTCCTTTGTCCGCCGAGAGCGGTTACAGGGGTTGAAACGCCCACCCCAGGGATTTTTCCCCGGTTCCCCTGATTTAGCCGTAGAAATTTTATCCCCCGCCAATACGGTTGCGGAAATTCACGACAAGATTGTAGAGTATTTCGCCAATCATACCCAGTTAGTATGGTTGATCCATCCCGATGAAAAATATATCCTCATTTATCGTTCCCCTCAGCCAGAGAAATTGTTAGGCGCAACGGATATATTACTTGGAGAAGATGTGATTCCCGGCTTCACCATGCCCGTAGCCGATTTGTTTGCTGAGTGGGATTTTTAATTATGGGCATCTCTGTAGCAATCCTAAATGAGAATGGAATAGGGGTCGCAGGGGCACCGCCCCCGTCCTTGGTTCTGGGGAATCTCTGTATGCCTACGGCACGCAAGCTAACACTAATCAAGTAGGATTGCTATGGTTATGGACAACTTGAATAGTCATAAAGCCATAGAGAACCGATGATTAGTCAGACTGGTGCTCGTTTGTTGTATTTCCCTGTTTATTCACCAGAATCGAATCCAATTGAAATGATGTGGTCAGTCCTCAAGAATTTTATTTGCCATTTTCATGATTCACCAGTAAAAAATATGCGGTCAATCATCAAAGCATCTTTGTTATTAATTAATCCTTCCTGTTTTACAAATTGATTTGCCAAATGTTGCTACTGCACCCCATAATAAAAAAAGACCGTAATACTATACCATTGTAGAGTTGAAACTCTCCAGGTTAATAATAAACGACAATACCCATTCACCTTCACCACCCTATGGTTGCGGTCATTTACAGCGATGACTATCTTCAGCATCAGGTTCCCTACGGACACCCGGAACGTCCGGCGCGGTTGACGGCGATTGTCCAGGCATTGCAGACGGTTTCCTGGCGAGCGTCCATTCGCTGGTTGTCCCCCAATCCCCACCGCCCGGTGGAGCAATACCTGGGTTGGGTGCATACCCGTGACTATTTGGAACGCCTATCCGCCATTTGTGCCCAAGGGGGGGGCTACCTGGATGGAGATACCCCCGTCAGCCCAGCGAGTGACCGGGTTGCCCGTTTAGCCCTCGGTGGGTGGCTGGATGGAGTGGATTGGGTGCTGGATCAGGGGGAAACGGTGTTGGTCTGCGCTCGCCCGCCGGGACATCATGCTTTACCCGACAATGGCATGGGGTTTTGCATATTTGGGAATGCGGCGATTAGTGCGTTGTATGCGCTGAAGGTGAAACACTTAACCCGAGTTGCCATTTTAGACTGGGATGTGCATCACGGCAATGGCACCCAGGCGATGGTGGAAACCCACCCCAATATTGCATTTTGCTCCCTGCACCAAGCCCATTTTTACCCCGGCACCGGACACCCGCAGGAACGAGGACGTTATAACAATGTATTAAATATACCGATCCCCGCCCACCAGGATTTTCGGGTTTATGCTGACCTGTTAACCACCCAAGTTCTGCCCTTTTTGCGCCATTTTGCCCCCCAATTGCTGATTATTAGTGCGGGTTACGATGCGCTCGCCAGCGACCCCCTCGCCCAGATGAACCTGCAACCCCAGGATTACGGGGAAATGACCCGGATATTGCAATCCTTGAATTGCCCCCTGCTGTTTGGTTTGGAAGGGGGATACCATCTGGATAGCCTCGCCCAGGCGGTGGTGGCGACCCTGGACGCTTGTCGGTTGCCCGTACCAAACTGAGAATAAGTGTTACAAGATGTTAAGTTCTGGGGCGAGATGTGACCAAATTAGCGCAGAATAAATGCCGGAGAAATCAGCGTTTGGTTCTATTTTTCGGCGATTGAGCGAGAGGTAGGATCAAGGGCAGTTCCCCTGATAAGATCACTGCTGGGCACTCAGGTTTTCATCTGGTTGTCCGCTTGACAAATTGACATACCCTCTGGAGTAGGTTCATGAGTATTGTCACCAAATCGATTGTGAATGCTGACGCCGAAGCCCGCTACCTCAGCCCCGGCGAACTCGACCGGATCAAGAGCTTTGTGTCTTCCGGCGAGAAGCGTCTGCGGATTGCTCAGGTGCTTTCCGACAACCGGGAACGGATTGTGAAGGAAGCGGGGCAACAACTGTTCCAAAAGCGGCCTGACGTGGTTTCCCCCGGTGGGAACGCCTATGGGGAGGAAATGACCGCCACCTGCCTGCGGGACTTGGACTACTACCTGCGCCTGGTCACCTATGGGATCGTTTCCGGCGATGTCACCCCCATCGAAGAAATCGGTCTGGTGGGTGTGAAGGAAATGTACAACTCCCTGGGTACGCCGATTCCGGCTGTGGCCGAAGGGATTCGGGCGATGAAAAACGCCGCTAGCTCCCTGATGTCCGGGGAAGATGCCATGGAAGCTGGCTTCTACTTCGATTACATTGTCAGTGCGATGCAGTAGTTGTGAACCGTTGTTAATTTGAGGAACCTGACCATGCAAGATGCAATTACGGCTGTGATCAACTCTGCGGACGTGCAGGGGAAATATCTGGATAGCAGTGCCCTGGATCGCCTGAAAAAGTACTTCCAAACCGGCGAACTGCGGGTGCGGGCGGCGGCGACGATTGCGGCGAATGCGGCCACGATCATCAAAGAAGCGGTAGCCAAGTCCCTGCTGTACTCCGACATCACCCGTCCCGGCGGCAATATGTACACCACCCGGCGGTATGCCGCCTGTATTCGGGATTTGGACTACTACCTGCGCTATGCCACCTATGCCATGTTGGCGGGCGACCCCTCCATCCTGGATGAGCGGGTGTTGAACGGGTTGAAAGAAACCTACAACTCCCTGGGGGTGCCGATTGGGGCGACGATTCAAGCCATCCAATCCATGAAGGAAGTGACCGCCGGTCTGGTCGGCCCCGATGCTGGCAAGGAAATGGCGGTGTACTTTGATTACATCTGTTCTGGTTTGAGCTAAAACCCGTTGGGGGGTAGGTGGGTGGCCGGAACCGTCGCCCATGTACCTCCCACGTTTACCCTTTGTTGGAGAAAATGCCCCATGCGGATGTTCAAAATTACGGCCTGTGTGCCCAGCCAAACCCGGATTCGCACCCAACGGGAATTGCAAAATACCTATTTCACGAAATTGGTGCCCTACGATAGCTGGTTCAAGGAACAACAACGGATTCAAAAAATGGGCGGCACCATCGTCAAGGTGCAATTGGTGACCGGCAAACCAGGCACCAATGCGGGTTTAAGCTAAAAATTGCTATTCATTTAAGCGCAGTTAAGGTAGCGAAATTAACGCCAGTTTAGACCCCTGTGGGGGTTTATTTTTGGGTTAATAATTCCACAAACTGTTCCGGTTGAGCGGGACTGACCAAGAGCGGGCGTGAACCGGGTTGTTCGAGCAAAACCAAGCCATCGCCACGGGAAATATAAACTTCTACCCAACCCCGCCGTTGCGTCCAGAGCCAGCCAAAGCCGCCCCCAAAGCCACTGGCGCCCACCCGCACCACCCAGCCCGCCTCCTGATGAAATTCCGTCAGGGATAATTGCCGCACCTGCCGTTGGGGATGGAGTTCCCGCCACCGCCGCCGCACCGGAAAGCGCAATTCCAACCGGTTGTCATCCCGAATTACAAATGCCGTTGGTCGCCAGACGCACCAAATTACCCCGCAAATCACCAAAAACCACAAGGCGATCAGCAGGGCAATACCCCCTCTGGGAACGAAAAAGGCGGCCATGACACAAACCAATGGCACACTCCCCAGGATCAGGGTCACCGCCAAAATTTCCGCCGACATGGGCGCTAGGGGAAAAGTGTATCCCATCTTATAAAGAGGAAATGTTGACTAATGCGACCTCCGGGGCAGTGCGTTTCACCAACCCCGTCAGCACCTTTCCGGGTCCCAGTTCGACCACCTGAGTTACCCCCAAAGCCGCCAAATTTAATACAATTTCCCGCCAGCGCACCCCCGTAGTCATCTGGTTTAATAATCGCTGTTTAAGCAATTGCCCATCGGTCGTTGGGGTGGGGTCAGTATTGGATAAAACCGGCACTTGGGCATCCTGAAATGGGAGTGGTTGCAGATATTCATTAAATTGCGCCGCCGCTCCTGCCATCCAGGGGGAATGGAACGCCCCACTCACCGCCAGAGGCACCGCCCGTTTCACCCGGATTTGCTCCAAAAATGCCGCCACGCCTGCGGGTGTCCCGGAAATCACCACCTGCCCTGGGTGATTGTCATTCGCCAGCACCACTTCAGGATTTTGGGCTAATAATGCTGTCAACTGCTCCCGATCCGGCTCCAACAGGGCCACCATCTTGCCACCGCTCACCTGCTCCATCAACTCCGCCCGCAGTTTCACCAACCGGAGTCCCGTCTCAAAGTCATAGACCCTCGCCCGGTAGAGCGCCACGTATTCCCCCAAACTGTGCCCCGCTAGGTAGTCTGGGGGATGCTCGCTGTATAAATCCGCCAAAATGGTCTCGACAACGTACAGACAAGGTTGCGTGTAGCGAGTGTGTTGCAAATTCTCTGCCGGGGGTTGACAGACTTCCAAAACCGACCAACCCAGAATCCTTTGGGCTGTGGCAAACCGTTGTTGTGCCAGGGGATGCCCTACCAAATCCAGCCCCATCCCCGCCGTTTGGGAACCCTGCCCCGGAAATACCCACGCCGTTTTATTCATGTTACTCATGGGCGCAACCGGCTAAATAATTCCTGCACTTTTTCCCAACTATCCGCCGCCGCCTGGGGGTCATAACTGTCCCGTTCGTTGCAAAAAAAGCCATGATCCGCATCATAGCGAAATATCTGATGGTCAATGCCATGCTTTTGTAATTCCTGTTCAATTTGATCCACTTGTTCGTTAGGGATCAATGGGTCACGGGTACCAAAGAAACACCAAATAGTTCCGTGAATCTCTTTGGTGCGGGAAATTGTCGGTGCCCCACCGCCTGGGGTCATGGTGGCAATCCCCCCCCCGTAGAAGGAAGCGGTTACCCGCACATCCGGCAGAGTCGCCGCCAAATAGACCACATGACCGCCAAAACAAAACCCAATCGTGCCAAATTGACTGATGCCAAATTCCCGTTTCAAGTAATCAATCGTTGCCTGCACATCGCTTAATAATTCCGCCGCCGTGGTTTGGTCTTTGTAAACTCGTCCTTGCTCCACATCCGCAGGCGTGTAACCCGTTTCAAAACCGGGGGCTTGCCGTTGATAAATGCTCGGTGCAATCGCCACATAACCCAAGCGGGCAATCCGTTCCGTGACATCCCGAATATGGGCATTTACCCCAAAAATTTCCTGCACCACAATAATCCCTGGATAGGTGCCTGCCGCTACCGGTTGCGCCAAATAACTATCAATCTCTAAATCTTGATTTGGAACTTTCACCCACCGGGTTTGAATGTCCATACCACCTCCTGATTGATTGCCCCCATTTTACCACCAGTCCAGAAGCACCGGATAATGCAGTCGCTATGTAATTGAGTTAACTGATCAAGTTGTCGAAATTGCTGTATGAAATTTATTTCTGGCAAGCGGTTGTGCAAAATTGTGGAGCAAAAAGGCCAGGTCTTGCAAAGAATTACCGGTAGCCATCACATCTACGAAAATTCGGAAATATAGCAGTCCTATTTAATTAGCGTTAGCTGGCGTGCCGTAGGCATACAGAAATTCTCCAGAACCATAACCCTAATTGACCATTCTTTGCTTTGCCTATGTTGCCTGGTCACCCTTTGGCAGGGGAATCCAGCCAAAACCGGACTTCCGAACCCAGGGATGTATTCGGCCCAACTTCACCGAATTACCACCCTATGGCACAATGAATTTGACTGCGCCGACTGTAATGCAAGAGGTAAATCTATGACTGTCGCTGCCCCTCCGAATCTCGACCAACTGGCCATCAACACCATCCGGTTCCTCGCCGTGGATGCGGTGCAAAAAGCTAAATCCGGCCACCCTGGTTTACCGATGGGGGCGGCACCCATGGCCTATGTACTCTGGCAAAATTTCCTGAAATTTAACCCCCGCAATCCCCAATGGCCGGACCGGGATCGGTTTGTACTCTCTGCGGGACACGGCTGTATGTTGCAGTACGCTTTACTGCATTTGACAGGCTATGACGTGAGCCTGGAGGACCTCAAGCAATTCCGCCAATGGGGTTCGATTACGCCAGGGCACCCGGAAAACTTTGAAACCCCTGGGGTGGAAGTGACCACCGGCCCCCTGGGACAAGGGGTGGGCAATGCGGTGGGGTTGGCGATTGCGGAAGCGCACTTGGCGGCTCGGTTTAACAAGCCCGGTCATACCATCGTCGATCACTATACCTATGTGATCCTGGGGGATGGGTGCAACATGGAGGGGATTGCCTCAGAAGCGGCTTCCCTGGCGGGGCACCTGAAGCTGGGCAAGCTGATCATGCTTTACGACAGCAATCACATTTCTATTGATGGGAATACGGACATTGCCTTTACGGAAGATGTGGGCAAACGCTATGAGGCCTACGGGTGGCACGTACAAAAGGTGGCGGATGGCAACCACGACCTCGTGGCGATTGGGGAGGCGATTGCCCAGGCCAAGGCGGTGACGGACAAGCCTTCTTTAATCATTGTCGAGACCACCATCGGCTACGGTTCCCCCAACAAGGCGGGGACGGAGGGGGTGCATGGGGCACCTTTGGGGCCGGAGGAAGTGAAATTGACCAAAGAAAATCTGGGCTGGCCCCTGGAGCCGGATTTTTATATCCCGGAGGAAGTACTCAGCCATTTCCGGCAGGCGGTGACCAAGGGAGCGGCGGCAGAAGCGGCCTGGAATGAAAAATTTGCGGCTTATAAGCAGGCCTATCCCACGGAAGCGGCGGAATTTGAGCGGATCATGCGGGGGGAATTGCCCCCAGGGTGGAAGGAGGCGCTGGCACCGGTGGCGGCCACCGGTAAGGAATCCACCCGGAATTTGTCCAAGTTTTGCCTGAATGCTCTGGCCGGGGCGATCCCTGAATTGCTGGGCGGTTCGGCGGATTTGGCACACTCCAACATGACCTATTTGAAGGGCATTCCGGAATTTCAACCCGGTTCCTACGAGGGGCGCAATTTCCGGTTTGGGGTGCGGGAGCATGGCATGGGGGCCATTGCCAACGGTATGGCCTTGCACGGGGGGTTGATTCCCTACGATGCCACGTTCTTGATTTTCACGGATTATATGCGGGCGGCGATCCGGCTGTCGGCCTTGTCCCAGGTGCGGGTACTGCACGTGATGACCCATGATTCCGTCGCTTTGGGGGAAGATGGCCCGACCCACCAGCCGGTGGAAACCACTGCTTCCCTGCGGTTGATTCCCAATTTGTATGTATTTCGTCCAGCGGATGCCCGGGAAACCGTAGGTTCCTACCAAGTCGCTTTGGAAGCTGCCAAAACCCCGTCCGTGCTGATCTTTACCCGCCAAGCGGTGAATCCGGTGCCGGGAACGAGTGTGGAAGGGGTTGCCAAGGGGGGTTACATCGTGGTGGACTGCGGGTGTGACCATCCCGATTTGATCCTGATTGCCACCGGCTCGGAGTTGGAACTGGCGGTGCAGGCGGCGGCGCAACTGACGGGCAAGAAGGTGCGGGTGGTGTCCATGCCCTGTACGAAGTTGTTTGATGCCCAACCCCAGGAGTACCGGGATAGTGTCCTGCCCCCGGCGGTGACCAAGCGCATTTCCATCGAAGCCGGGGTAACGGATGGCTGGTACAAGTACGTGGGATTGGCAGGCAAAACCCTGGGGATTGACCGGTTTGGGGCTTCGGCACCGGGGCCGGTGTGCATGGAGAAATTCGGGATGACTGTGGCGAATGTGGTGCAGGCCGCCCAAGCGCTCCTGGATTAATCCGGTTGACTGCCATCATCGGCGAACGTGGCTCTCAAAAGACCTCCGGGGGGTGGCGCACACCTGCTCCGGGGGTTTTTTGCCATGTTTTAGGGGTATAGAGCAATCCTGAATAAAAATGGAATAGGGGTTACAGGAGTACCACCACCGTTTTTGGTTCTGGAAAATTTCTGTTTGTCAATTAAGTAGGATAGCTGTAGCAATCCTAAATGAAAATCGAACAGGGGTCGCAGGGGCACCGCCCCCGTTTTTGGTTCTGGAAAATTTCTGTTTGCTAATCAAGTAGGATTGCTATATATAGTATGGGCATTTTAGCGACATAACCTTCTCGTAATGCCAATCAATAGAGGTGCCCTGATGTCTTTTTATCAATTACACTGTACGCATAATTGTCCGACAAAATCATGGCAAGCGGTGCGGTGCATGACCGTCTGATTCTCTGGACGGCTCCGGTGGTGGCGGGGATTGCCTGGCAGGTGACGGGGGGGGGACATCTGCCCCTGTTGGTGACGGGGAGTTATGTGTTTAGTGGGTTGATGTTTAGTGGGGATTTGGATATTCCTTCCCGCCAGTGGCACCGTTGGGGGCTATGTAAATTTTTTTGGATTCCCTATCAAAAATGTTGTAAACATCGTTCGGTCTGGTCGCATGGGCCGATTGTGGGCACCCTGGGACGGTTAATTTATCTGGGGTTGGGGTTGGCGATTCCGCTGGGGTTAGGTCTTGGGATCAGCATCTGGCGGGGGGAACCCTGGCCGGTGGGGCTGTGGGTGCGCCAGTATGTGCCGCTTTACCAAACGGAATTGTTGGCGGTGGGGGTGGGATTAGAGTTGGGAGCCTGGAATCATTCCCTGAGTGACTGGGTGAGTTCGGCGCTGAAAAAATGGCGTTCCTGATGGGGGAACTTTGGTTCTGGGGCAACCATCTTAGAATGGTAACAAGACTGGTTTGTTCCGCAAGCATTTTTGGGAGTTAGGGTGATGAAAAGCATGATTTTGGCAAGTGCGGTGAGTTTGGGATTGGCGGCGATGGGGACACCAGCACTGGCGAATCCCTATCATTATGGGCAACAACCAGTGATCTATCCCTACAGTTCTTTTGTGCAAGTTTATCCTTCTGTGCCGGTGTATGGGGGGGTGTATGTAGCACCCTTGCGAACCCAACCGGTGTATGGTGTGGTGGCTCCCTACGCCGTGACCGCCTATCCCTACGTGAATTACAATTCTAAGACCGGTTTTTCCTACGGGTTTACCACCTTGCCGGGGGGAGCGTATCCGACGGTGGGCGGCTATACCACGCCGGTGTACGGCCCGGGCTGGGTGATTTATCCGAATGCGCCCCGGTATGGGTATTAGGGGGGTAGCGGGGGTCATTTTGCGCTAGGATGCCCTTGATCAGCTCGGAAGTGCTTTGGAACCCCCATGCGGATTGCCCTGTTTACGGAGACGTTTTTACCGAAAATTGATGGCATTGTCACCCGTCTGAGCCATACGATCCGTTGGTTGGGGCGGATGGGAGATGAGGTGCTGGTGTTTGCCCCGGCGGGTGCGCCAGCGGAGTATTGTGGGGCGCAGGTGGTGGGGGTGACGGGGGTGCCTCTGCCGCTTTACCCGGAATTGAAGTTGGCTTGGCCGCACTTGGGGGTGGGGCAAAAACTGCGGGAATTTCAGCCCCATGTGGTTCATGTGGTCAATCCGGCGGTGTTGGGGGTGGGGGGACTCCTGTTTAGCAAATGGTACCGATTGCCCCTGGTGGCTTCCTATCACACCCATCTGCCCCGGTATTTGCAGCACTACGGGCTGGGGGCGTTGGAGGGGTTGCTGTGGGCACTCCTGCGGGCAGGGCACAACCAAGCTCGGTTAAACCTCTGCACTTCAACTGCCATGATCCAAGAATTACATAGTAATGGCATTGAACGGCTGGCGCTCTGGCAAAAGGGGGTGGATACGGAGTTGTTTCACCCAGGGCAGTACCAGTGGGAGACCCGGATTCGCTTGACCCAAGGCCAGCCGGAGGCACCGCTGTTGCTCTATGTGGGGCGGTTGTCGGCGGAAAAGGAAATTGAACGTCTGCGTCCCCTGCTAACGGTACTGCCGTCAGCCCATTTAGCCCTGGTGGGGGATGGCCCGCATCGGGAGCAGTTGGTGCAGTATTTTGCCGGTACGAATACCCATTTTATTGGCTATTTGCAGGGGGAGCAGTTGGCGCAGGCGTTTGCGGTGGCGGATGTGTTTGTGTTTCCCTCTTGTACGGAAACCCTGGGGTTGGTGCTGTTGGAGGCGATGGCGACGGGTTGCCCGGTGGTGGCGGCACGGCGGGGGGGGATTACGGATGTGGTGCAGGACGGGGTGCATGGGTTTCTCTACGAACCGGAGCAGGAACGGGGGTTGGTGGAGGCGGTGCAAAAGGTGTTGGCTTCCCCGGCCCAGCGGCAGCGGTTGCAGGTCTCGGCTCGTCAGGAAGCGGAACGGTGGGGTTGGGATCAGGCGACAGCCCAGCTACGCCAGTATTACCAACAGGTGGCGGCTTCGTGTTGACCCTGGGGGAGCGGTTGCAGGGGGGAGTGTTGGGGGCCGTCCTGGGGGAACGGTGGGGGGAACCGCCCTGGGATGCTTGGGTCTGGCAACCTCAAAAGCCGGGCATTTGGGGGCAGTATTTGTACCAAGGCTGTGCCTATTGGGGGGGTCGCCCTGTCCAGGTGCCCCCGGCGCAAACGGTGGCGGAAGCGTTGGTGCTGGTTCTGCCGGGGTTGACCCTGTGTTATCCCCAGATGGAACGGGTGACGGAGGTGGTGGCGACGGCGGGTTTGCCCCCGGTGGTGGGGGATTGGGCGCTGGTGTTGGGGCAGGCACTCCAGGGACAGGTGGGGGAACCTCTGGGTGATTTTTCCTCCTGGCCGGATTTAGCCGCCTCGGTGGGGGATTTTGCCCTGGCACCGGATGACCCCGTGACCACCTTGACCTGGGGGGTACGGCAGGGGCGTTCGCCTTTCACATTATTTCTAACGGGCTATTTGTTGGGCGTTTATGGGGGAGCGAGGGCATTTCCGAGTGGGTGGGTGGTGTCCCGGTTGGCGGATCGGGATTGGCTCAGCCTGGGGACGGCGTTATTCACCCGGTGGGCGGGGGTGCGGCAGGGGCAGGCTCCCTGGGCGGTGGCACCGATCACTGGTTCCGGGTGAACGGTTTTGTCCGTTGCAATCCGTTATGAATCAGGAATAAATCGAAGCCGTGGGCTACCATAGGAAGGGACATTCCCCGATGTGGGTCACGGTGCGTATCCGATTGGTATTTGGTATTAAGGAGCTAAGCGCGTGCATCTCAGCGACATTACCCATCCGAATCAATTGCATGGTTTATCGATCCCGGAATTGGAAGCTATTGCCCGGCAGATTCGGGAAAAACATCTGCAAACCGTGGCGGCGACGGGGGGGCATCTGGGGCCGGGGTTGGGGGTGGTGGAACTCACCCTGGGCTTGTACCAAACCCTAGACCTGGACCGGGATAAGGTGGTCTGGGACGTGGGGCACCAGGCTTATCCGCACAAAATCATTACCGGGCGGTATCACCAGTTCCATACCCTGCGGCAAAAAAATGGCATTGCCGGTTATCTGAAACGCTCGGAAAGTCGGTTTGACCATTTCGGGGCGGGCCATGCTTCGACCAGTATTTCGGCGGCGCTGGGGATGGCGATTGCCCGGGATATGCGGGGGGAGGATTTCAAGGTGGTGGCGATCATCGGGGATGGGGCGCTCACCGGTGGGATGGCGTTGGAGGCGATCAACCATGCGGGGCATTTACCCAAAACCCGGTTGGTGGTGGTGTTGAATGACAATGAAATGTCCATTTCTCCCAATGTGGGGGCGATTCCCCGCTATTTGAATAAACTGCGCCTGAGTCCGCCGATGCAGTTTTTGACGGAAAATCTGGAGGAGCAATTCAAGCATTTGCCCTTTGTGGATGAAGCCCTGGCGCATAATATGAAAGAGGGGATGAAACGCCTGACGGTGCCCAAGGTGGGGGCGGTGTTTGAGGAGTTGGGGTTTACCTATTTTGGACCGGTGGATGGGCATAATATTGCCGAATTAATTGATACGTTTCAGCGGGCACACCAAATCTGTGGGCCGGTGCTGGTGCACGTGGCGACCACGAAGGGCAAGGGCTACGAGGTGGCGGAGCAGGACCAGGTGGGGTATCACGCCCAAAATGCCTTTGATTTGGCAACGGGCAAACCCAAACCAGCCAGTAAACCCAAGCCCCCCAGTTACTCCAAGGTGTTTGGGCAGACCCTCACCCGTTTGGCGCAGGATAACCCGAAGATTGTGGCGATTACGGCGGCGATGGGGACGGGGACGGGTTTGGATATTCTCCAAAAACATTGCCCCAACCAGTATATTGATGTGGGGATTGCGGAACAGCATGCCGTGACCTTGGCGGCGGGGTTAGCCTGTGAGGGGATGCGGCCGGTGGCGGCGATTTATTCCACGTTTTTGCAACGGGCGTTTGACCAGATTGTGCATGATGTGTGTATTCAAAAATTGCCGGTATTTTTCTGCATGGACCGGGCGGGGATTGTGGGAGCGGACGGACCGACCCACCAGGGAATGTATGACATTGCCTATCTGCGGTGCCTGCCCCACATGGTGCTGATGGCGCCCAAGGATGAGGCGGAATTGCAACGGATGATCGTCACCGGCATTCAGTACACGGCGGGACCGATTGCCCTGCGCTACCCCCGGGGGAATGGCTACGGGGTGCCGTTGATGGAGGAGGGTTGGGAACCGCTTCCCATCGGCAAAGGGGAACTGTTGCGGCACGGGCGGGATGTCCTGCTGGTCGCCTACGGTTCGATGGTGATTCCGGCTCTGCAGACGGCGGAAATTCTCAAGGAGCATGGGGTGGATGCTACCGTGATCAATGCCCGGTTTGCCAAGCCACTGGATACGGAGTTGATTTTGCCCTGGGCACGGGAGATTGGTCGGGTGGTGACCCTGGAGGAGGGGTGCTTGCCGGGGGGCTTTGGCAGTGCGGTGGCGGAAGCCTTGCTGGATGCGGGGGTAACCGTTTCCCTCCTGCGCCTGGGGGTGCCGGATATATTGGTCGAGCACGCCAAACCGGAGGAATCCAAGGCGGATTTGGGGCTGACCCCACCCCAGATGAGCGAGCGGATTCAGGAATTTTTGGGGCTGGGGCTGGCGGTCAATGTACCGGGGTAAACCGTCCCCGGGCGAATTGGCGCAGGTGGCTAATTTCCTCCCGGCGGCTGATGCATAGGGGAATGGTCTGGGCGATTTCCGCCAACAGCAGGGCCGTATCCAGGGGTTTTTGGATATACAAGGCGCGGTACAATCCCGCCACCACCACCTGTTCGATTTCCGCCCCACTGAAGCCCTCACTTGCCTTGACCAAGCTGGGTAAATCGAATTGCGCCGGGTCTTGTTTGCGATGGCAAAGATGAATCTGCCAGATGCGCTCCCGTTCCACCTCGTCGGGCAAATCCACAAAGAAAATCTCATCAAAGCGTCCTTTCCGCAGGAGTTCCGGGGGCAAGGGGCTAAGGTCATTTGCCGTTGCGACGATAAACACCGGTTGGGTTTTTTCCTGCATCCAGGTCAGCAAGGTGCCCAAAAACCGCTGACTGACCCCCGTATCCGTATCGTGGCTACCGCCGCCGCCAAACCCATCCATCCCACCCAGAACCCAGCAGTTCTAGCTTATCGCCTCTTTCGCCGGAGTAAAATTACCATTACTGGATTTCACGCTCACTTGGAGACTCCTCGATTTGTTTTATTCATTTAGGGATAGATTTGGCCTGATTCTTGATAAATTTTTCAACGTTTTCACATATTTCTTTCAAGGTAGAATAAATAATATCTGCATCATTTTTTGTGGAAATATCTTTTTCCGAATCTAGATGTAGCGAATTTCTGTTTTCCTGCATAAATCTTACAAGAAGTTCATATTTTTTTGTGTATATTCCTTCTTCTTTCGCTTTCTGTAAAAGACATTCAGATGTGATTCCTTTGGTTCCTAGTATCAGGTTATCTTTTCCATCTGTATATTTACCATCTGGATATTTAGATAATAAAGCAATTCTTAGTAGCGCATCAATAATTGAAAAGCTGAATATAGCAACTGTATTGTACATATTATTATTACGAGCAATCTCAAGCTCATTCCAGTAAGTTTTTATTTTATTATCAAGTAAGGACACTATTTCAGAAGAGTTCAGGAATTCCGATCTAAAGTGAGAGTCCCTATCAATAAAATTCTTTATAGGATGCAGTTCTTCTGGAACTATTAAAGCATTTTCGTTCGGGCATTCCTGAGTCTTTCCTTCTTCTAGCATTCTTGAGTCATTAACTTCTTCTTGATTATTGTTAGTTGTATTGTCATCTTTACCAATCCTTTCTGCTTTCACAAGAATTCGGTTAATAGACTCTAACTCAATTATTTCGTTTTTATCTAACGGATATTCACTACACCATCCAAATTCTGAAATGCCCCTAGAAAAACAATATCTTGCATATCCCACCAGCCGAGCATAGGGTTCAGTTATTAACGAATTAATAGTAATATCTTGCTCAGGCCCAACTCCATGATACTTGTAGTCTTCAACTATCTGGTGATAATATATGAAATCTTCAGTATCAATATTAAGACCGTTAATAAATTGCTCAACCCACTCAAAAGATGAATCCTTCCATGTGAATCTTCTGCCGCATTCCAATTTGCCGCTTTCCTTATCTAGAATAGTTAAGTAATTCATAATAGGTTTTTTTCTGATAATTGATTTAATTTTTTCTCTCAACCAAATATACTTAGGTTCGAGTTGTTGTTTTCTCAATTGATCTTCGTAAAAATCCATGTCATAGTTTTTTAAGGCAAGGTTTACAATGAGAATGAGTTTCTGGGTAAATATAAAGAGTCGGTAACAATCTTGAGGATAATTACGAATTTGTTCGAAAACACTTTCTTCTGAGTACATAAATTTAATTTTTATGCTAGAGATATAAAATTCTTACTACAAGTTGCCAGTCTTACCCATCTGTATTAACAAACATTTAATAATTCTGTGATTGGTGTACGATTAACCCTTGCCTCAACCAGAATATAGCTTACGTTAATAGCTTACACTATTTTATCATCCTCCACCGTTTCAATCACGATGATGGGGTGAAACGAAAGAATCAGGGTGCGTAATTCTTCCACCGCCGTCGCCAAACCCATCGCCGCCACCAGAACCCAGTAGTTCTAGCTTATCGCCCCATCCTCAAAAGCCAATACCGTTGCCACCGCAACCAAAACCCTGATCATCTGCTAACAGTTCCAATTCAGTTTTAGCAACCCTAACGCAGGGGCACCACTCCCGTACTTGGTTCTAGGGAAT